>JAGWAW010000006.1:21184-22495 GCA_021296165.1 Nitrosopumilaceae archaeon
CGCGCTCAAAGGTACAGCTGAGGGGCGCGGCGTCCGGATCCCCCCGGGCGGTAACGTGGATTATCATCCGTCTCGCTTTGGTATCCGGGCGGCGGGGTTTCCAAAGTTGTACGTGTTCCCCGTCCCGCGATAGTCGTGCGGTCTGACCGGACTCCCCCCCTCCAAGCTCCTCTTGGTAAGCGAGAGGCCGGCCAGCAGCTCCACTATTAGCCGCTGTCCCAAGCCCGAGGTTATCCCCCCGTTGTACGAGCTGTTATCGCTGACATCGTATGCCGGTGCGACCTCCACCAAGTCCATTGCGAACCTGTCGGGATCAAATGACTTGGAGAGGAGCCGGACCATCCTGATGCCCTCCCGGGAGGTGAGTCCGTTGGGCTCCGGCTCGCCCGTGCCCGGCGCATATGCAGGATCAAAAGAGTCTATGTCCCAGCTGAGATACACGGCATCGGTCCCGTCGTTGGCCCTGTCGGCTATTTCCTTGGCTATGTAGTCTATTCCCAGCTCCTCGACATCCAGCATCGTAAACCACTGGAAGTCCTGGTCTGCCATCCACTTGTACAGATCCGGTCCCGGCCAGTATCCGCGCGGCCCCACCAGAGAATAATTTCTACCCCGCAGGCAGCCCATCTCCATTATACGCCGGATGTGGGCCCCGTGATCATACTTGAAGCCGGTCAGCCCTTGGGGGGCGCAGTCTGCATGCGTGTCAAAGTGTATCATGCCTATATTCTTGTACTTTTTGGCAAACGCCCGTACATTGGCATACGTGATGGAGTGGTCGCCGCCGAGCATTACTGGTATGCCGTCCTGCTCCAGCACCTCCT
Source organism: Nitrosopumilaceae archaeon (assembly GCA_021296165.1). Taxonomy (GTDB): domain Archaea; phylum Thermoproteota; class Nitrososphaeria; order Nitrososphaerales; family Nitrosopumilaceae; genus VYCS01. The sequence goes on from JAGWAW010000006.1 coordinate 22,009, forward strand.
TGACCTTTTGTGACATTCTCTTGTGAGACTCTATAACGTCTCCAGGGGAGACCACCACGTCCCCATAATCCACTGTCCGGAAGGTTCCGAACGGATCCGCGCCGGTCTCTATGTTGAACCGCTCGTACGGGGGGGAGGGAATCGTCGAGGCGGCACGCAAGGCCCTAGGACCATACCGCGCTCCGGGGCGAATGGTAGTCCCAAAGTCGAAAGGCTCGCCCACTATGGCCACGTCCGGGTTTGCCTGCTGGAGCTCGCTGTAATTCTTTACCCACGGGAGGTGAAGAAACGTGTTGATCCCCACGAACGGCGCAACATCAGCACCACGGTAATCGTCCCCGTAAAACTCCATTCCCATCTTTATTCGGAGTAAGCAACCGCGCACTTGCTAATAAAGTCTGTGAGCGGTGGTTCCTCCCGCAAAGACGGGTGATTGATCCAAATGCCTCAAATCTGACCCAAAAAGCCAATTCAGACAGGTGTACGA
>JAGWAW010000123.1 GCA_021296165.1 Nitrosopumilaceae archaeon
ACGCCGATCTTTTAAACCACCATACCGCCAAAAGTTGGTCCTAGGTGGATCTGCTTAGACCCGGACCGGGCCGGAAAAGCACATTTCCATCTACTGGTTATTCTAGATCATTTATGGCAGATGCCGTTTCCGCACCTGATTTGGCTCGCTTGGCGGCGGGTTAGACTTTTGCCAGTTTACGGGCGGGAGCCGACAATCCTAAACCACTTATTGGCGCCGCGCGGATGTGGTACATGGCAAAGGAGACCCGCCACAAGGTCCGGGCCACCAAGGCATCTGCATTGGCCTTGCTGAACGACATACGCCAGTATCTGGATGCGGGAGCCTACCTGTCTTGGTCTGAGAAGGACCAAAAGTACGTGCTGCTGGGATCCAACGCCCCCCGGAGCGGCCTTGTGGACTGCCCCGAGTGCCGTGTGGGCAGGCTCATGGTGGTGCGCTCCAGATCTACGGGCAAGCGCTTTGTGGGCTGCTCGAACTATCTCAACGGCTGCACGGCATCATCGCCGCTCTTGCAGAAGGCCCGCCTTCGCGCCACAAAAAAACCCTGCGAGGCGTGCGGGTGGCCCGAGGTGATATTCCGATATTCCAGCAGACAGAAGTGGTCCCGGCAATGCTCCAACATACTGTGCAAGACTAGGAGCGCTCCAGAAAAGACTGGAGATGCATCCAATAATTAGTGATCATGGGACCGACCAACCCGGCAAGGCGCCTCCTGATTTCTAATCTGGATCGCGTCTCCGGTGGTACAGCGGGATGGGCACCCCGCGCTGATACTTTCTCCAGTGTCTGCGCAGCATTTTCGACGCAGCACATCAAAAGACCAAGCTGTTGGAACGGCACGTAGGCGACCGCCCTGAAGGCGTGGGCGTTATTCGGTATAAAGTCCTGTTTGCTGGGTCGAATGGCACTTTGATTTTTTGCGCGTCCCTCGATGCAGGATCCCACCACTGTTTGTGATCAAATTTCCGGGGCCCTGCGCCGCCATGTGGCCGGACCGCTCAGCGGACAGGCCCTGACATGTCCGGGTATATGTCCAGCCTGCGGTTGCGCAGCAGGGGGAGCCTCTCCCGAGTCTGTTCCACCACCCCAACGTCCACGTCGGCGTACCCGATGCCCTCGCCCTCACCCATGTCCAGCAGTATGTCCCCAAAGGGGTCCACCACTAGGCTCCTGCCGCAGTATATGTTTCCGGTGTGGGCGGGGGCCACCACAAAACACCCGTTCTCCATGGCCCTGGCCCGGTTCATGGTAATCCAGTGCCCCACCTTCCTCTCGCCGGCGACCCAGGCGGAGGGCGCCACCAGGGTGTGGGCGCCGGCCTCGGCCAGTGTCCGGGACATCTCCGGAAAGCGCAGGTCGTAGCAAATCATCATGCCGGTCATCCCCGCCCCGGTCCGCACCGGGGAGGCGATAAAGTCCCCCGGCTCCAGCTTGTCGGACTCGCGAAACCCCAAGGCGTCGTACAGGTGTATCTTGCGGTATACGGATCTGACCGTCCCGGAGCGGTCCGCCAAAAACGCCGTGTCGTACACGCGGTCGCTCTTGGGGCTTTTTTCGTAAAAGGTGCCCACCACCTCTATGTGGCTGTCGCTGGCCGCCCTGCACACCTCCGAGACGAACGGTCCCGAGATAGTCTCGGCACCGGCAGCCAGCTCCGCGTCGCTCTGGGTGCCGGGCGTGTACGCCATCATGAACTCGGGAAAGGTGCACACGTCGGCCCCGTTCCCCGACGCCTCCAAGATATATTCGGTGATGCGGCGCAGGTTCTCATCCTTGTGCATGGATGCCTCAAACTGCACGACCGCCATCTTGGCCATGCTCAAAACATCTCCTCGTGTAATAAAAATAGTGGCTAGAGGGGCTTTCCAGCCTGGAACCAGTTCTCTTTGGCGCTCTCCTGAAACACCACTATGACGTGCTCGTCCTTGGCCTTGAGTATCTCGGCTGCCCCCTTCGTTATGACCCGCGCAAACTCGGACTTTTGTTCCTCGCTACGGCCGGGGAAGAGTGATACGGTCACTATCGGCATGGCAGCGGACATTCGTGCCCCCAATATATGCCGTGGGCCGGGACCGATTCTTGGCTGGGTATGAGCCGCGCAGGTGTTCGGGCCGTATGCTTTGGAATATGACTACACTCAGTAGTCTGGGCGGTAGCCGTACCGGGAGCCGTACAGATAGTCGGACCTGTGGGTGATCTTGTACAGGTATCCGACTGCCAGCCCCACGGCGAATCCACCTATGTGGGCCAGATAGGCTATGCCGCCGCCGGCCACACCGAACCCCACGCTTCCTATGAAGAACGGCAGCAGGTTCTGGAATACCAGCCAAAATGGCAGGAACCACTTGGCCTGTATGTGGATCATCCGCCAGAATATGAAGAACATCATGACTGTGAGTATGCGGGCGCGGGGAAAGAGGACCAGATACGCCCCCAGCACGCCGGAGACGGCCCCCGAGGCCCCCACCGCCGGTATGGGGCTGCTGGGGTCCCCTGCTATGTGCGCCAGCCCGGCCAGCACCCCCCACCCCAGGTATATGCCCAGGTACTTGAGCCGGCCGAACTTCAACTCTATGTTGTCTCCGAATATCCACAGGAAGAGCATGTTGCCGCCCAGGTGGAGTATGCCGCCGTGCAGGAACGTGGAGGAGAGCAGCGTCATCAGCGGGTTGGTCGGGCACTCTACAATGACGGGGCCCATGCCGAAGTCTATCCGGAGGGCGTCTGCTCCCATCACGCACTGGGGGACGGCACCCCAGTCGTAGAAGAGGGCGAAGGCCTGCATGTTGGTAAAGTCGAGGATCTGCCCGGTGGCGGCCACCTCGATGAAGAAGACTATGACGTTGACCGCTATGAGCGCATAGGTAACCTTGGGCTTCCATCCGGCGGGATGGGGGTTCTCGTCCCGCAGGGGCAGCAGCATGGGGCTGAGAGGGCTCCAAATTTGTATAAAGATTGCGGGGACGGCAGCCTAGGGCGCCACGGCTATGACGCCGCGCCCCACCAGATACTTTAGGCCCGCCAGAAACTCCGCGTCGCTCACCAGCCCGTCGACCCACCATCCTGCGGTGGTGCGCACCCAGTCGTCTATGGGGCCGCCGTCCCCCCCGGCTTGGGGTGTGTCGTCCATGCGTATGATGTCCTGCTGTATGAGGTATGATATGGCCGCCGCGAACGCCCCGTCGTCTATGTCTCCGGATGTCCACAACTGTACCGTGTCCCGGATCCAGGGAGGCACCGCGGGAGTCTGGGATACCGCGGGGGATACGGGGTCTATGAATACGGGGAGGACCGCGTCGGCAAGATCGTTGCCGCTTATGTCATGGAATGATATGAGCGCCGGGCCGGAGGCGTCGTCGGGCACCGGGAACCTCATGGTGACCTCGCCGTTGGAGACGCCGCTCTGCGAGTGCAGCAGGGCGCCCGCACGGGTCACGGTGGCCGTGTAGTCGGCCTCCACGTTTATGCTCCTCAGGAACACGTTCGTTATGTTGAAGGATACGGCCGCCTCCCGGCCGGCCGCCAGCCCGGAGGGCCCCGTGTCCACCAGCACGCGGTACTCGCCGTTCGAGGTCACGGCGCTGTATGGGGTGCGCCCCGTCCCCCCTACGTCAAACTCCATGGAGTCGCCCCCCGCCGCCCCCAGCATCTCCAGCAGCAGGTGGCGGGGCAGCACTATGTGCACCGTCCTAGTATCCATGAAGTAGTCGTCTATGGCTACGGTCCTGGGGGGCGTGGGTATGCCGTTTATGCGCGCCTCCATGTCCGAGACCAGCATGTCGCCGAACCCGTTGGGTATGGTGAACTCCACGTGGACGGTCTCTATCTGCTCTATGACGGCCGCGTCCCACTGGAAGGGCATCTCAAAGAAGACCCGCCCGGTCTCCGGGTCGTACCCCCGCCCGTGCAGCGCGTCATAGTATGTGATAAAGTGCATGGGCTGGTCTCCCCAGCGCCCGCCGTCCACCACGTCATCATATGTTATGGGGACCGAGACGGCCGACTCGAACAGCGGGGGATTGGCCTGCTCGTACCCGTCCGCCGAGAGCACCGACACATCAAAGGAGTACAGCCCGCCGTCGGCCAGACCGGGCCCGGACACCTTGAAGCTGCCCGGACCCAGCATCCCGAAGAAGCCGCCGCCGGAGCTCTCCGGCGGGGTGTACTCCACGCCGTCTATCAGGTCAAATATTATACGCCCGTCGCCGCGGTGAAACTCCTGCGAGAAGATCTGGGTCTGGCCGTGCCGGGCGGTTATCCGAAAGTCGGCGTCGGGCACGGCCTCGCCGGTGACGTGCTGCACCATGGCCAGCTCCACCCGCACCAGCCCCTCCTCCTGAGATGAGGAGACCACCAGCGTCACCAGCCTGCCGTCCATTTCCACGGGGGGGAGGGTCTCGCTGCCGGTGCCGTGGCCGTAGGCTGCCCCCATCATGCCCAGGGCGCCCAGCAGTACCACATACGCCAGCAATACGG
>JAGWAW010000124.1 GCA_021296165.1 Nitrosopumilaceae archaeon
CAGGTTGGCTCCGGCGGCCCGGGGAGGTCTGCGATGCCGGCCCGCGGCCGGGAGGCATGCGAATTATGAAACGGTGTCATGCCATGGCAACGGCTAAATCAGTCACACACGGACACGGCTCCATGAGCACGCGCGACGGTGCGACAGATGTTGGAATAGTCATCTGCCCCATGCCGATGAATATGATCGACTTCGGCGGCACCGGCCAAAGGTCTGAACGAGATACATATCTTGTATTGGTAACGCATAGTAAGTTGTCGCCGGGACAGTGGAGATGATGTTTGAGACGCAGGCCGGACGCCGCCGAACACCCCCTACCGACAAGATCGTACATCTTCGATCCTGGCTGGAAAGAGAGTTGCCCGGATCCCGTGTCGGCCCACACGAATGGTGGTGGCTAGTCTGGCCGGGATCCGGCCGTCAGGCCCAACCGAGAGGGACAGCAGATCGGAGCTGACGCATGATGTGGGTCTGGTTTCGGGCCGTGCGCCTCAGGTTTCTGTTGTCGTCGGTCATAGCCGCGACGCTGGGGGCTGCCGTCGCGTGGAATACTCACGGCACCATAAACATACAGGACTGGGTGGTGGTGGTGGCCGGAGTGGCTGCCTTGCACGCCAGTGTGGACTTACTGAACGACTACCGCGACTACCGTCGGGGCATAGATACCCGCACCCGCCGTACCGGCATGAGCGGCGGGAGCGGCGTGCTTCCGGAGGGACTGCTGCGGCCCGAGCAGGTGCGCCGGGTCGGCATCGCGTGCCTGTGCGCAGGAGCGGCGGTCGGCTCCTACTACACCTACACCCACGGCGCGGTAGTGGGCGTAATATTGGGCTTTGCGGTGCTCTCCATCTATTTTTACTCCACCAGAATAGTGGACTGGGGACTGGGTGAGACCTTCGTGGGGATAAAGGGCGGGCTGATAGTGCTGGGCTCCCACTACATCCAGACGGCCCACCTGGGCCCCGAGGCAGCCTTGGCGGGCGCGGCGGCCGGTTCCCTCTCCGCTCTGGTGCTCTTCGTAGCCTCATTCCCCGACCGGGAGGCTGACAGGGCAGGGGGCCGCCGCACCATAGTGATACGGCTGGGCCCCGAGAGGGCAGCACGCCTCTACTGGATATTCCCAGGCGTCTTCGTCTGTGTCACACTGTACGGAGTGGCGGCCGGCATATTTCCATGGATGGTGGCCATCTCGCTGGCGGCGCTACCCTTGGCCGTCCGGGCCGGCTTGGGCATGATGCGCCAGCACGCAGAACACTACACCCACATGCGTGGCACTCTGGTATACTCCAGGATCTCCGGGCTGCTGCTGGTGGCCGGGTTTGCGGTGGCTACACCCGCCATAGCCGGGGCCGTATGAAGCGCAATTTTCTGTCTTCCACCAGCGCCTGCCAGTCGATGCACGCAAACAGGAGGACTGTCCCCACCCCGGCGGCGTCGGCCACCAGTATCCCCACATACCTCTCCTCGAAGAGCTGCAGGAACGGTACCAGCACTATCCGGCTGGCCGTTATCATGACATAATATGAGAGCATCCGGCCGCACCAGAATCCCAGATACAGGCCCACCCCCCGGGCGCGCATCAGGCCGTACGCCACAAAGAGCATGTTGCTGGGAAGCGGGGTGGCCGCGAACAGGAACGAGGCCAAGGCGTATCCGTACCGCCGACCAAGCAGCGCCCGGTTCACCACATCCAAGCCGGCGCGCCTCTGCTCCCCGGCAAACCGCCGGAACACCCCGCTGTACCTGAGCAGTATGGCCCTACCCAGCGTGGCGCCGGTGGCGCCGGTGGTGGCCAGCAACAGTGGATCAAGGCCAGCGTCGGCAGCATGGAAGGACGCTAGCACTATCCAGGTGGGTGGCATTAGGAGAGGGGCTGCGTTGAGGGCCACCAGCAGGGCGAATATGCCCGCATACGAGTACTCGGCAAATACATCAAGGATGTCGGCCAAACGCCGCCCGAATTACTGGGTCACCCACTCGTAGCCGCGCCTTTCCAGCTCCTCTGCCAGTGAGGCATCACCACTCCGGAGAATCTGGCCCTTTGCAAAGACGTGGACGTAATCCAGCTTCTTGAGGAACTTGAGAATCCTGGCGTAGTGGGTTATTACAATCACGGTGGCGTCGCTCACCGAGACATCGCTGATGGCCTTTGCCACCGACTTTACCGCGTCGATATCAAGACCCGAATCCGGCTCGTCCAGCAGTGATATTGTGGGCTTGAGAACAGCCATCTGCAGGACCTCCGAGCGCTTCTTCTCCCCGCCGGAGAACCCCTCGTTGAGGTACCGGCTCAGGAACTCCCCGTCCAAGCCCACCTTTTCCAAGTTGCCGCGCAGGTACTTTTGGAACTCGCGCACCGTAATGAAGACCTCCCGATCCTCACCCTGCATCGCTTTGCTTAGCGAGTTGTATGATGTCCTCAAAAAGTGTGAGAATCCCACACCTGAGACCTCGGTGGGATACTGGAACCCCAAAAACAGCCCCCTGCGGGCCCGCTCGTCGGTGGTCATCTCCAGAATGCTCTCGCCGTCCAGACGTATGTCGCCGGAGGTCACCTCGTACTTGGGGTGCGCCAGCAGTGTGTACGCCAAGGTGGATTTGCCCGAACCGTTGGGGCCCATTATGGCATGAACCTCGCCTGGGCCGGTACTCAGATTCACGCCGTTGAGTATCTGCCGGCCGTCGCGCCGTACATGCAGATCTATTATCTCAAGCCTCGCCAAACACTTTGTCTGTCAATCCACCATATAAAATGCCTGCGAAATTTAGCTGGCGCTAACGCGGCGCCCTCGCTCACCGGGCGGTCTGCTTCAGGGTCAGCTTGATATCATACGCGGCGAATATCTCCTTGCAGCGGTTCCGGGCTGTCACCTCGGTCACTCCGGCAGCCTCTGCTATGTCCCTCTGCATGTTGTCATGGCCCAACAGTATGCACGCCATGAACAGGTAGGCCGCCGCTATGCCGTGCGGGTCACGGCCGCTCAGTATCGCCTCGTCTTGGGTACGGTCGGCCAGCAGCAGGGCCAGCCTCTCGGCGCGCACGTCAGTCTCCGATATGTTGGATATCTTGGAGATGTACTTGGCCATCGACATTGGCGTGCTGCGGGGACTGCCCGTCTCCATCACCATCATACGGTAGTACTTGGAGGCCAGCCTGGTCTTGGAGCGCACCTCCTTGGGCGGGCATATGCGGTCCACTATCTCAGATATGGAGCGCACCACGTCGCACTGCTTGCAGGCCATGTACACGACGGCCGCGGTCACCCCGGTGGTAGACTTGCCCCGGAGATCCATACGGTTGTTCATCTTGCGGTACAGAATGGAGGCCGTCTCCAGTACGTTCTTGCGAAGATCCAGCGCGTTGCATGCATCGGTTATGCTGACCAGCGCCGCCGAAACGCGGCGGTCCTTGGCCCCCGAGACACGCACCCGCTGCTGCCAGCGGCGTATGCCCTTCATCTGGGTCCGCACGGTCCTGTCCAGGGGCTTGCCATTATAGTCAAAAGATCCCTCGCCTATGGTGGTGGCCAAACCCATGTCGTGCTGGGCGTACGTGTTGGGGCCCGATGCACGGATGTTCTTGGATGCCGTGCCGTCCAGGGAGAACGGGGCAGGCCCAGTGTCGGCCGGCGCCTCCCGCACCACTATTCCGCAGTGGGAACAGACCAGCTCGCCGCTCTGGTAGTCATCCACCAAGAGCGCCCGACACTCGCGGCAGTTGCTGAACTTGTGCATCATGGCTTCCGCCTCCCGACGGAACCCACTGGAGTCCCCAGATACCTGTCGATGTTGTTCGTCAGGGACTCGGCCGAGGCATAGGGCGCCCTCACGGGGCCTATCATCTCCCTGATGCGGGCTATGCGGCGCCCCTTGCTGTTGCACAGTATATCACCCTCGGCAGCGGCTCCGGTCAGCCGCACTATCACCCGGCCGCTTCCGGCCACATGCAGGACAGTGCCCACCTCCTTCATGACACGATGGAGTGTCCGCTGCAATACAAACTATGACGTTTAATTTTGTTGACACACGGTGTCACTTTTTTTTACCCGCATGGGTGATCCGGGCAAGCTTGGGCGCGATTCTATACAGCATGCGGGTCTTTGGAGCGGTCTTGGTTACGGCCACGTATCCGGACTTGGTATAGGGCCGCCGCGGATGCCGGGCATCCTCCTTGGTCTCGGCGACCGAGAATCCGGCCATCTCCACGGCCCTCGCCAGGTTCTCAAGGGTGGGATCAGGGATGCACACCTCCCTTCCCAGTCGCCGGCCCCGGGAGCGGGTGAGCACTTTGTTGAAGTAGTCCAACCACACTATCACGCAGTCGTACTCCTTCACGGTTGCAGTTTGGAACAGAGCTCCTTTAAGGATTTGCCGGAGCGGCGGGACCTCTATTGTACGACAATTAGGTCCCACTAACATCAAGCGAACCGTAAAGGAGTATTATGCGCTATATCGATCAAGAAAGA
>JAGWAW010000007.1 GCA_021296165.1 Nitrosopumilaceae archaeon
TGCCGCAGGCGAGCGACACCCTGTACCACCTGCCCTCCACACCTTGGGATGCCACATCCCAGCGGTTCCCGGTCAGGGCCCTGATCTGGCCCTCGGCGTAGATCCTGCGTCCGCGGCGCGTGGTGGCCTGCTCTGATGTCCTGCCCCTTCGTGGCTTTCTGGGTGCCCTGCCCTTCTGTTTCTTGCGTGCCATGCCTGCCATGATCCGAAGGACTGTTTAAGATCCTAGACGCACTTTTCCTACCCATCACCCGGCATTGCGGGAGGAACCGCCCCCAGCAACATTTTTTACTATACAATCGTATTCCATGCCATGAAAGTTACCTGGGACGAGAAGATCTGCATCCACTCAGCCAAGTGTGTGGAGAACCTCCCATCCGTGTTCAAGGTGCAGGACGGCAAGTTTGTCATCATACAGGACGGCGCACCCGCCACCGAGATCCGCAGGGTCGTGGGCCTGTGCCCATCGGGCGCCCTGAGCGTGTCCGAGTAGCCGCACGCGCCCTGCAATTGTTTATTTAATCTCCATATGGAATGCATCCCATGAGGGTGCCCGTTCTACCCGCCGCTCTGCTCGTTGCGGCGCTGCTGCCGGCCGCCGCCCACTCGGAGAACACCATCGGCATCGGGGCGCCAACGGTGGTGGACGCCACCGGCTCGCCCATAACCGGTCACATAAACGTCAACCAAAAGTTCTACATCGCCTCGGAGATATCTAACAACGGCCCCGAGAACCTCCCCTTTGTGTACATAGTGAAGGTTACCGACGGGGACGGGGCCGCCGTCCTACTGGAGTGGTTCAGGGGAGAGGCCGACTCGGGGCAGATGCTGAGCATAGCCGTATCATGGGCGCCGGTCACCCCCAACACGTACACCGTCCAGGTGTTCCTGTGGGACGGCATCCACACCCAGAACGCGCTGGACTCCACAAAGACCCTCACCATACCGGTCAGCTAGGGAGCAGGGCGCCCCATATATTGACGCCACGCCCACCACATGCATGGCACCCCGCTTGGAGCCTCTGGACGTGGAGTTTCTGGCCCTAGGCGCGGACGGCCCGTTCGACGAACGTATTCTGGCAGGCTCGGCACTGAAACGTCTGGGGACGGGCCGCATGCTCGACGCGCTGGGATCCATGCTTGAGCGCGGACTCATATACAGACGGGATGGCGGATTCGCCGTGTCGGCCGAGGCCCGCGCCTACCTGTGGGACCGCGCCTCCCCCATACAGACCCGCATACTGCGGCTGCTGGACATGCTTCCCTTGGAGATACCCCGGATCAAGTCATACCTGAACGAGGACGACATAGAGGCCTCACTGCGGTCCCTCCAGGAGGAGGGCATGGTGCAGTCGTATCCGACGCTGCAGGACGGTATACCGGTACCCATATTCCAGATAACCGGGGAAGGCTCCGCATTTCTGGGCGGTGGGTACGACGTCGCCGCCGAGGTATCCCGCATCATACGCGAGGTCTCGGGCCTGGACGCGGATCCCTCCCGCAGGGGGGCTATACTCGAGCGTCTGGGGCGGCTGGAGCGGCACCTAGCCTCTCATTCATCCGGTCGCGGATCTGCGCCAGAATGAGGCGGGCCCTCTCCCCGTCGTCGTACGTTTCGCCCACGTCGTCCAGTATGCCATCTATCTCGTGGCCCTTGTCCACCAGCACGTCGGCCACGCGGTCGTCCAGGGTCCCGTTCCCTATGAGATAGTACGCAAAGACCGTCCCCTTCTGGCCTATGCGGTGGAGCCGGTCCTCGGCCTGCCGGTGTATGGCAGGGCTCCAGTCCAGCTCGGCAAAGACCACGTACCTGGCGCGGTTCAGGTTTATGCCCAGGCTACCCGCCCGCAGGCCGGCGATCATCATCTTGAAGTCGCCCCTCTGGAACGCATCTATGCCCTCCTGCCGCGCCGCGTCGGACTGTCCCCCTATTATGGAAGAGGGCTCAAACTCCCGCAGGCTCTCGCGCAGCATGGCATGGATGGCGCGGTGGTGGCAGAAGACCACCACGCTCTCCTCTATCTCCATTATATTCCGGACGAAGCCTATGACGTGGGGCACCTTGGCCATGCCGGCGGCCACCCTCTCGCTTTGTATGGCCCGCTGGTACGAGGCCGACCGGAAGAACTCCGTCTTGGCGTCCCGCTGCTCCTCCTCCATCCTCTTCCAGATGCGGTCCAGTTCCCGGTTGTAGTATCCGGTGTCGGCGTCTATGACCTCCCTGTACCGGACCTTCTCCTTGAGCTCGTGCAGCACGTCGGACTTTTTGCGCCGGAGCATGATGTGGTCCTGCAGCTGCCGCCGCAGCCCCTCGCGCCTCTTCTCCAGCACGACGGCCCGGCCCCGGTCGTTTACATAGCAAAAGTACTCGCAGAACTCCTCAAAACTGCCCAACATACCCGGCTTCAGTATGTCGGTTATGGACCAGATCTCTGCACCCCGGTTGTATATGGGCGTGCCCGAGAGCCCCAGCCTCCTGCTCACCGAGGGCCGCGAGGCCAGGTACCGGAGAGCCTCGTACTTTTGGGTGCGGACCGACCGCAGGTTGTGCACCTCGTCACATATTATGGTGCGGATGTTGGCAGCGGCTATGTCCTCGCGGCGCTTGTGGAGAAGCTCGTAGTTCACCAGGTAAAAGTCGGACTTCTCCAGGCCCCGGCGGCGGCCCGTCCGGATTATGGTGACCGACGGGTGGTCGCCCGGCATGATGCGGCCGTTGCGGCTCCTCTTCTTGAGGAACCTGTGGATCTCCCTCTGCCAGTTGTTCAGGGTCACCAGGGGCGCCACCACCAAGACTGGAAAGGCCCTCTTCTCGGTGGCTACGTACGCCAGCGACTGCACCGTCTTGCCCAGGCCCATCTCGTCGGCCAGCAGTGCGTTGCCGTTGGACTTGATCAAAAAGTCCAGCCCCAGCTTCTGGAACTCCAGCAGCTCCCCCCGGAACTGCTCGCCGGGGATAGTCGGGGAGAGCGCGAGGCGGGGCGGCTCCGGGAGAGGGGGACTGGACGAGCTCTTCGTCCACGCCAACTTGGAACGTACCTCCAGCGGGTACCTCTCCAGCATCCACCGCAGCTTCTCCACGCACTCGGGACGGTCAGGTATGATGGCCTCGTCGTTCTTCTCGCCGTACCAGGCCTCGGGCACCAAACCCGAGACCATGTCCACGGCGCGATGGCCCGTCACGCGCCAGCTCCAGGTGTTGGAGAACCTGTCCAATACGTAATCCAAGGAGCCGAAAACGCTGCCGGTGGCCGACATGATCTCCGGGGTGTCGGCCTGTTTTCCTTATGAATCTTTGAGGGAGCGCACGCGTTTGGGCCAGCACGAATCCGCCGAGGAGCCCCCCGACCGCGCGCCGCCGCAGTCCGCAACCCATGGCGGTGCCGCGCAGCCGCCACGCCCCTATGCACGAACCCCGCCTGCCTGGCGTAAGGCCTGATATGCATTCCCGCTCGCCGATACCCCCCTGTGCCCGGCATGGCGGGCCCGCGCTCCATAGCGCCAATCGTCCGGCCTGCCCGCTCCTCGGCGGTCTGGCGTCTGGATAGGGTATGGATCTGGCCGGCGGGAAAGCTGCATCTGGATGCTTACGCCGAACCCAAACGCGTACGGACATCCCCCAGACGTCCGGACCTAGACATGTAGGCCGCCGCCCCGGCGGCCGCTGCTGCCACCAGCATGGCGGCCCCGAACTCGGGGATGGCGTGCGTGCCGGATATGGAGACGCTGCCGCCCCCCTCTACTACAATGGTACGGAAGTCGGCGTCGGCTGCCAGCTCCCCGTATGATGCGGGCGAGTCGCCCCGCATCACCACGAAGGGCAAGTCGCCCTCCCCTGCGCGGGAGTCCAGCAAGTACCGCGGAATCTGCAGGGTGGCGCCCTCCTCGTGGGCATGCAGGCGCAGCGTCTTTGCGGGAGCGTCCAGCACGGCCGCCGACGCCCCCTCCGACACCATGCAGTGCACTCCATCGGCTCCCGCGTCCACCGGAATGGAGTCGGGGGCGCAGCCGACGCCCACCCCCACGACCAGCGAGAAGGGTTCGGATCCCGGCCCGGTCTTGGCAGTCAGGCGGTACCACCCATCCATCTTCCAGTAGGGTCCGGAGGTGTCCAGCTTCAGCGAGAACGGGCCGGCGGTGTCCAGCTGGTGGACGTCGGCCAGGTTGTCGTCTGGGTTCAGGATCAGTATGGTCACCGGATCCTGCGTGCTATACCCGTATACTGTAATTGCCGAGCCGCGGTCATTGTATGTCCCGTCAATCCAGACTGCCACCCCGCCTGCCTCGGCCGCCTCCATTATGTACGGCGGCGGCTCGGGCTGGGCGTATGCCGGACAGGCCATTCCCAGCGCGATCCCAGATAGCAGCGCCGCCAACATGTATGCCCTCACACGTACGGTTAGTTTGCAGCATAGTATTAACGATAGAGGTTATGCGTATTCGTACAACTTGGCAGCATTGGGCGGCCCCGGCCCGTTCCGGCCGGCGCCTGTCCCCCGTCGGGCCTGCGGGCTGGGGATCCCGGCCCCACGCGGAATATATCATCAGGCGGCCCAGTGCACGCAGGTTGAATCTCCAAGGGTGGGTGGAAGTTTGCCGCCGGTCAGGCCCGAACACAATGGCATATGGCATGTGCAAACAACCCCGCAGGACGGCCAAGAGCCTGCCGCACGCGGCCACACAGTGATACCCTATTCGTCCCTGACCTGAACCCAGGCGCCGTCGGAGACCTGCCAGACCTCGAATTCGGCCGTGGCCAGGTCGCCGTACTCGGTCAGGGAGAGGTCGCCGGAGGCGCCCAGCATATGGGACGCCACGTGTGGTATTGCGTCGGCCAGCGTCTCTGCGTCGGTGCTCTGCGTCTGGAGTATCGTCAAACCCAGCAGCCATACGGAGTCGTACGCGGCGTAACCGTACGTGCTGATGGTGGCGTTGTACATCTCCGTGTATTTGGCGTCAAGCGCATCCTTGATCTTGTTGTCGGATGTAGTGATTGATCGCGTAGCGGTGAATTGGGTGGCCTCGGCAAACTCGCGGGCCGTCGGATCCTCAAAAAAGTACGTCTTGAAGGACTGCGTGTTGGTCGCGAACCACCGCACCTTGGAGACGTTCTCGTAGTAGCGCATCGCCTGCATCATAGGCAAGAACTCGTCGTTTCCCACGTACAGGACGCCAACCTTTTCGGCGCCGTGCATCTCCACCAGGCCGGCGATCACACCATCAAGCAGCCCAATCCCCGCGGAGAACTCCGGCGCGTCGGTATTGTACCTGAATCCGGACTCCACCACGCCGTTGAACAGCGCCCTGACGCCTTCAACGTGGCTATCCCCCCAGGTGTCGCTCCTGGACACCGTTACCAGCACCTCGATTCCGGCGTCTTCCAGCATTTTGGTTATTGCGGAGCCTGGTAGCTGTCGTTGGGTACAAGCCGAAATACGGTATCATCGATGGCCAGATTTGCAGACTGGGACGCGTGGGATATCACCAGCATGTTGTTCCGGTCTATGTAGCTGGCGGCCTGGCTGATGTACTGGCTAAACGGCAGGCCCACCAGCATCTTGACCCCTGCCCCGTTGAACGCCTGAACCTTTTCAAAGCTCACGGCTCCCGACGACTGGGTGTCTTCGGCACTTAGGTGGAATGACCAGCCGGCGCCTATGTTCTCCAGATACGTGTTGAAGTCTTCGACTGCCATTTCGGAGATGATGGCGCCCTCGGCCCCCTCGGCCCAGTTATACTCAAAGATCCCCCCCGATCTTCACAACCTCTGGGATCTCGGCCGATGCTAGGCCCGCACACGACACCATGCCCGCCGCCGCAACGGCCAGAACGACATACAAGACATTCATGAAACGACACCCGCCGTGTGAATTTTTAACTATATCTAAGACGTGCTTACATCAGGCCATGTGTGTTTGAGCGTGGATCCGCTGTCGGGCCGGCTGCCCATCCAGCATAGATTGGGGAATATTCCCAAACAAAACCTCAACCTGTGTAATTGTCTGGCGCCTCCACCGCACATGAGGAACCCCCCGTACATACTCAACCCCCCTGCTAATTTTAGACGCGCTATACAGGTTGGTACCACACATTGCCATATATTGCCAATTAACACCGTTTTGCGCCGTTAGCAAGGCCGATATGCTCGCATCACATCAAAATCAGGCCTAGATCGGGGGTGGGTTGAGTGTGTACGAACCCCCCAGCCCAAGTTTAATATAGACGGGTAGGGGCGCCGCCCCCGTGGCGGCAGCCAAAAAGATCTTCAAAGAAACCATCAAGACCGATCACAAGGTGATCACCGAGGAGCTCTCCAAGGGCATACTGGAGGAGTACGGCGTCAGCGTCCCACAGTACGCCTTGGCCACCACCGCCAAGGAGGCGGCCGAGGCTGCCAAGAAGATGGGCTTTCCGCTGGTGATGA
This sequence comes from Nitrosopumilaceae archaeon, assembly GCA_021296165.1. Lineage (GTDB taxonomy): Archaea > Thermoproteota > Nitrososphaeria > Nitrososphaerales > Nitrosopumilaceae > VYCS01. The sequence goes on from JAGWAW010000007.1 coordinate 6,424, forward strand.
AGGTGGTATCTCCCAAGATACTCCACAAGACCGACGTTGGCGGCGTCAAGGTCGGCATCACGAAGGTCTCCGAGGTAAAGAAGACATTCACGGACATGCACAAGCGGCTGGCCAAGAAGGACTCCGGGGTCAAGGGCATACTGCTGGAGAAGATGGTCCCGCAGGGCGTGGAGCTCATAGTCGGAGTGCAGAACGACCCCCAGTTCGGCCCCGTCATAATGGTCGGAATGGGCGGAATAATGACCGAGGTGATGAAGGATGTGGCCTTCCGCATGCTGCCCATAACCGCAAAGGACGCCCGCTCGATGCTGGACGAGCTGCAGGGGGCGAAGCTGCTCCACGGCTTCCGGGGAAGCGAGCCCATAGACACCAAGATGGTCTCCAAGATGCTCGTGAAGATAGGCAAGATGGCCATGGACAACGCCGACTACATAAACAGCATAGACTTCAACCCGGTGATCGTCTATCCCAAGTCACACTATGTGGTGGATGCCAAGATCATCCTGAACGACGAGGTCCGCACCGGCTCGGTCTCAAAGGCCAAGCCCGACAAGAGCCACATGGAGGAGTTCTTTACGCCCCGGTCCATCGCCTTGGTGGGCGCCTCGGCCACCAAGGGCAAGATCGGAAACTCGATACTGGACAGCCTGGTAAACTACGACTACAAGGGCCCCGTATACCCCATAAACCCCAAGGTGGACGAGATATTCGGCCACAAGTGCTACAAGAGCATAGAGGATATACCCGGCGAGGTGGACATGGCGGTGGTCTCCATCGACCTCTCCAGGACGCCGGATGTGCTGGAGGAGTGCGCCAAGAAGGGGGTGCACAGCGTGGTCATAGTGTCCGGCGGCGGAAAGGAGCTGGGCGGCGAGCGGGCCGAATACGAGGCGCAGGTAAAGGAGATCTCCGCCAAGCACGCCATCCGCATCATAGGCCCCAACTGCATAGGGATGTTCAACGCCGCCAACCGGCTGGACTGCGCCTTCCAAGGGCAGGCCAGGATGGTCCGCGCCCGGCTGGGCGACGTGGCCCTCCTCTCCCAGAGCGGCACCATGGGCATAAGCTTCTTGGAGTCGGCCGACGCCTTCGGCCTCTCCAAGATGATCAGCTACGGGAATCGCTCGGACGTGGACGAGGCAGACATGATATGGTACCTGGCCGGCGACCCGCAGACCAAGGTAATCGCGCTGTACGTGGAGGGGTTCGGCGACGGCCGCAAGTTCATCAACACCGCCAAGCGGGTCATGGCCGAGTACAAGAAGCCCGTGGTGATATGGAAGAGCGGGCGCAGCGCCGCGGGCGCCAAGCAGGCGGCCTCCCACACCGGATCGCTGGGTGGAGCCAACAGCATCATAATGGGGGCCTTCAAGCAGGCGGGCATAATATCGGTGGACAGCTATCAGGAGCTGGTGGCCGTCACCAAGGCGCTCTCCTGGCAGCCGGCGGCCGCCGGCAACCGCTCGGCCCTCTGCAGCAACGGCGCCGGACCCATGATCGGGGCCGTGGACCACTTCGACCGCCTCAACCTCAGGATAGCCAAGGTCTCGGCAAAGTCCCTCCGCAGCATGAAGGATCACTTTCCGGCCACGTACGTGATAGGCTCGGGCAACCCGGTGGACGTGACCGGTGGGGCCTCGGCCGAAGACTACAAGTTCGTGATAGGCACGTTCATGGAGGACGCCGGCGTCGACATAGTGATGCCTTGGTTCGTCTTCCAGGACGACCCCCTGGACGAGGTCATAGTGGACTATTTGGCCGAGTTCTCCGCCGCCGCCAAAAAGCCCGTCCTGGTGGGCGGGAACGGGGGCCCATACACCCAGAAGGTCACGGCCATGATCGAGGCCAAGGGCGTCCCCGTATACTCGGACCTGCGCGACTGGGTGGCGGCCGCCTCGGCGCTATACCAGTGGGGCCAGCACTCCAAATAGGCGCCACTTCTATACCTTTAAAGAGGGCATGCCGGGCCGGTGCCGTATTGGCTCTCGTACTCACCGAGAAGGACGGCGCCGTATGCACCGTCACCATAAACCGCCCCGAGAAGCTCAACGCCATGAACACCGACGTGGCCCGGGAGCTCATATCCACGTTTGAGGGCATATCCGCCGACGAGTCCGTCCGGGCGGTCATACTGACCGGCCAGGGCAGCAAGGCATTCTCTGCGGGGGCCGACATCGCGTACATGTCGGGCATATCCGCCGACGAGTCGGTCGTATATGCCCAGCTGGGGCAGCAGGTCACCAACACTATAGAGCAGACGCCCCAGCCGGTGATCGCCGCGGTGAACGGCTTCGCCTTGGGCGGGGGCTGCGAGGTGGCCCTCTCCTGCGACATTCGCATAGCGTCGGAGAACGCCCGGATGGGGCAGCCGGAGGTCACCATCGGGATACCCCCCGGCTGGGGCGGCACCCAGAGGCTGATGAGAATAGTGGGCGTGGCAAACGCCAAGGACCTGGTCTACACGGGCAGGATGGTAAAGGCCGACGAGGCGGCGCGCATCGGGCTGGTCAACAGGGTGGTGCCGCGGGACGCCCTCATGGAGGAGGCCCGCAACACGGCCAAGGCCATATCGGCCAACTCGTCGATGGGCGTGCGGATGTCAAAGGTGGCCATAAACCGGGGCCGCAACTCCGACCTGGACACCGGACTGTCCATAGAGCTGCTGGCCTGGAGGAACTGCTTCACCCACCCCGACCGCAAGACCATGATGGAAGCCTTCCTGGCAAAGTCCAAAAAGTAGGGAATGCTCTAGGCGACCTCGCATCTTCGGCGCAATGCCCGGCTCGAGCATAACGGCAAGACGCCTCCCAGACATCTTGCGGTCGCACGGACGCCGGAGGCGGGCTCGGATCCCCCGGCGGACTAGCCGGGATCAGGCACCCGCTACGACTGGCCAGCAGACAGGCCAGGTCCAGAAGACCCGGCCGCATGCCCATTGCCCGCCATACAGCTGCAGACGGGTCGCCCGAGGCGGGCGGCCCCGCCCGGACATGGCGCCACTCCCAAAGACCGCCGGACGCTGCCGTCCGGCACCCCCCGGCCGCCGGCCACGCGGCGCGGGGTACTGCGGGCCCGCCATCCAGAGACCATACCGTAAAAAAACCATACCATGCAAAAGTTACAAAACTTCATCTCCAAATCATCCAGCCGGACAATTCCTTAACTTTTTATAACAAAAATCAGTTGAGCGCAGCTGCTATGGTGGGCGAGCTTGCCGGCGATTACGGCAACATTCTGTTGATGTTCGGCTTTGCGGTTGTGGCGGTGGGCCCTGCCCTCATCATATCCCGGATGGTCTCGCCCCGCCGCCGCAGCAACCCCGTAAAGTTCCTGCCCATGGAGTGCGGACAGGTACCCAAGGGGGAGGGGCGCACGCACTTCATGATGCAGTACTACGCCTATATCCTGATGTTCGTGGTCTTTGACGTGATGGCCATATTCCTGTACGCCTGGGGCGGAGCCCTGCTGGAGCTGCCCCGCTCGGCCACCCTGCCGCTGATAGCGTTCCTGGGCATAATGTTCGCGGCCATGGCCTTTGCCCTGCACCAGTCCCGGAGGCGGAACATATGGTAGGTGGCATGCGATGCTGAAGGATATAGTGACCCCCCACAACGCCAACGTCTTCGTGGGCAAGCTGGGCGACCTGCTGGAGAGGGCCATCGACAAGCCTCTGGGGTACGCCATCAACTGGGGCCGGATATGGTCCCTGTGGCCGGTCCACATAGAGACGGCCTGCTGCTCGGTGGAGTTCGGCGCCGCGTCGGGCCCCAGATACGACGTGGAGCGGTTCGGCATAATAGAGGCCTTCGGATCGCTGCGCCAGTGCGATCTCATAGTGGTGCAGGGGACCATAACCCGCAAGATGGCCCCCCGGCTCCGGCTCGTATACGACCAGATGCCCGAGCCCAAATACGTGATAGCGATGGGAGCCTGCGCCATCACCGGCGGGCTGTACTTTGACTCATACAACGTCCTGCCGGGCATAGACGGCGTCCTGCCGGTGGACGTCTACGTGCCCGGATGCCCCCCGCGCCCGGAGACGCTCATACAGGGATGCATGCTGCTCCAAGAGAAGATGAAACGCATGAAGGCAAGGAAGATAGTCTGATGGAACATTCCCAGCCCCCCGCCGACTCCATAGAGACGCCCGGCCACGCCGCCCTGATGGTGAAGCGGTTCCCCGACGGGGCCATACTCTCGGAGGATACGGCGAGGCCCCAGGTTTTGGTCCCCAAGGAGCGCATACTGGAGGCGGCCGCCTACGCGCGGGAGCTGGGGTACGACCACGCCGAGTCCGTCACCGGGGTGGACTACCCCGACCAGAACGAGATAGAGGTGGTGTACCACCTGGGCTCATATACTGACGAGTCACTCAACGGCACCGTAATGGCGCTGGCCACCCGGGCGCCCCGCGAGGAGGCCCCCAAGCCCGGCCACGACTCCACCCGGCTGCCCAGCCTGCGCGGGACGTTCTACTCGGTGGAGTTCCACGAGCGCGAAATATTCGAGATGCTGGGCGTATACTTTGAGGGGCACCCGGACAACCGTCGCCTCCTTCTTCCCGAGGACTGGGCAGACCTGCCCCCCCTCCGCAAGGACTTTGCCATAAAGGGCCGTTAGAGATGTCCGCGCAGCTGCCTCCCGGCCTCCAACTGGAAAAGACAGACGAGCGCATAATGACGCTGAACGTGGGCCCACAGCACCCCGGCTCCGGCCACATGAGGCTAATAGTGCAGATAGACGGCGACTACATAGTGGCCTGCGACCCGGACCCGGGGTACGTCCACCGCGGCGAGGAGAAGATGGCCGAGTACCGCAACTACATCACCAACATACCCCACCTGGAGCGGCCCGTCATACACGACTCGTGCAACATACTCTACCCGTACGTGCTGGGCGTCGAGGACATCCTGGGCATAGAGGTGCCCGAGCGCGCCAAATATGTCCGGGTGATAGCCTCCGAGCTCAACCGGTGCGTCTACACACTGTACTGGCTGGCCATATACGGCATATTCCTGGGCCACTCCACCATGTTCATGTGGCCGACCGGCGACCGGGAGCTCTTCATAGACCTGCTGGAGAAGATGACCGGCGCCCGGGTCACCCACGCGTACATGGTGCCGGGGGGCGTCCGCAACGACCTGCCGGCCAACTTCGAGGACGTCTGCCTGCGGCAGGTCGACTACTTCGAGAAGCGCATAGCCGAGTACGCCGACGTATTCTATGACAACCCCATACTGATAGCCCGCACCGAGAACACCGGCGTATTATCCCGCACCGACGCCATACGCCTGGGGACCACCGGGTCCGTGCTCCGGGCCAGCGGCGTGGACTACGACATCCGCAAGAGGGAACCGTACGACGTGTACGACTCGCTGGACTTTGAGACCAACGTCCTGCGGGCGGGCGACGCGTACGCCCGCTCCAAGATACCCTGGCTGGACATGATGGAGTCCTGCCGCATCATCCGCGACGCGCTCTCCAAGATGCCCAAGTCCGGCTCGGTGCGCGTCAAGCTCAAGCCCAACCCCAAGGGCGGCGAGGAGTCCGTGTACCGCCGCGTCGAGTCCGGGCGCGGGGCCCTGGGCTGCCACATCATATCCCGCAAGAAGCCCGAACCGTACCGCGTCAAGCTGAGCGTGGGCTCCTTCCGGAATTTGATAGCCCTGCCCTACCTGCTCAAGGGCGAGCGGCTGGGCAACATGCCCTCCGTATACTGGAGCCTGAACTACTGGCCGGTGGAGGCGGACCGCTAGGCATGTCCGTCATTGCCCCCAACTTCAGGCTGAGCGGCTTCATACGCAGCATACTGGACAACGTGTTCTGGATCATAGTGCTGGTCACCCTGGCGGGGATACCCGCCATACAGATAGTCCTATTCTACATCGAGATGCCCGTCATAGACGGCGAGCTGCTCACCCCGTTCCTGGCGCTGACCTGGCTGGCCGACCCCTCCCGCGTCCTGCCCATCGTAAAGGCCCTGATGGCCACCGACCTCTTCCGGATAGCCGTCTTTCCGGGGTTTGGGCTGGCCGCCCTCCTGGCCGCCGGCACCATCTTCGTGGAGCGCAAGATGCTGGCCAAGCTGCAGCTGCGGGTGGGCCCATTCTACTGCGGCAAGTTCGAGGGCATACTGCAGCTGGCCGGCGACGGCCTCAAGCTCATATCCAAGGAGATCATAATCCCGGCCAAGGCCGACAAGCCCATATTCTGGCTGGCGCCGGTCGCCTTCGTCGGGACGGCGGCCGCCTTCGTCTCCCTGATACCGGTGGCGCCCGGCGGCTGGGTGGTGGCCGACGTGGAGCTGGGCATCCTGGCAGTCTTCGCCGTGATAGGGTTCTTCCCCATCATCACCATACTCTCGGCGTGGTCGGCCAACTCCAAGTTCCCCTTCATAGGGGGCATACGCGCCCTCCACCAGATGATATCCTTTGAGATCCCCCTGATACTCTCCCTGCTGGGGGTGGTGATGCTGGCCGGCACCCTGAACCTCACCGGCATAGTGGAGTCGCAGGACTCGTTCCCCTGGATCGTATTCCTGCCGGTGGGCGCCGTCGTCTTCTTCATATGCATACTGGCGGAGCTGGAGCGCATCCCCTTCGACCTGCCCGAGGCCGAGTCGGAGATCGTGGCCGGGTGGCTGACCGAGTTCTCCGGCATGATGTACGGGCTGGTGCAGCTGGGCACCTACCTCAAGCTGTACGCCTTTGCGGCCATATTCACTGTGATGTTCCTGGCCGGTTGGCACGGCCCCATGATAGTCCCCCCATTCCCCGCCGAGATCATCACAGACGGCATACAGTTGGGCCCGGTGACGGCCACCATCCCGGGCCTGCCGCTCTTCGACCAAGAGATGCTCAACGGAACGATATGGTTCATCATAAAGACCGTCGCCGTCATATTCTTCATACTGCTGCCCCGGGGCGTCTTCCCCCGCATTCGCATTGATATGCTGCTCTCGCTGGGCTGGTACAAGCTGATAGGGCTGTCGTTCATTAACATCTTTATAGCTCTGGGGCTGCTCTACGCCGGAGTACTGGGGCCTGGAGGCATGATATAATGGGGACCGCAACGGGAATCATCAGGGCCCTCAACTCTGGCGTCCGCCACATGGCCCGCAAGCGCTTCACCCTCAGGTACCCCGAGCAGAAGCTCAAGTTCGTGGGCGACGGCTACCGGTACGACCCCGTGAGCGGGGTGGGCATCGCCGGCCTCAAGGGGAGGCACATGCTGTTCCACGACCACTGCACCGGCTGCCAGCTCTGCGCGATAGCCTGCGAGGGGGTGGCCGAGGCCATCGCCATGGTCAAGGTGCCCGAGACCCACAAGCAGAACAAGAAGAGCATCATGCCCCAGATAGACTACGGCAAGTGCGTCTTCTGCGGGCTGTGCGTGGACGCCTGCCCGTTCTACGCGCTGTACATGTCCAACGACTACGAGCTGTCCTCGTTCACCAAGGAGGGGCTGATATACACGCCGGCGCAGCTGCAGGTCAAGCCGTACGTGTCGCAGGACGCCGAGATACAGATCACCGACCGGGGGGCCACCCATGGCTGACGGCATATTCCTGGCGCTGGCCGTGCTCACCATAGGCTCGGCAATAGCCGCCCTGGAGATGCGCTCGCTCATATACGGATCCATAGCCTTGATGGGCTCGCTGGGCGGGGTGGCCGGCTTCTTCTTTCTGCTGGACGCGCCCTTCGTGGCGCTATTCCAGCTGGCCGTGTACGTGGGGTCCATCGCAGTGCTGATACTGTTCACTGTGATGCTGGTGCGGCGCGAGCTCATCTTCCGCAAGGTCGAGGACAAGCGGAGGAGGATGGCCGGCATAGGGCTGCTGCTGGTGTTCATGGTGGCGGTGGGTGCCGTCGTGGTCTCCTCGGGGATACACGACATGAGTACCGACTCGCCCCCCGTCGACTACAGGGACATAGGCGCTGACTTTCTCATATACTACTGGCCGGCCCTGGTGGTGATGGCGCTGATACTGTCGGGCGCCGTCACCGGGGCCCTGGTGCTGGCCCGGAGGGAAGATGGCCCTGATTGAGTTCGTGCTGGTGTCCGTTGCCCTGCTGGGGGTGGGGATATACGGGCTGGCCGTCAAGCGGAACGCCATCCGCATGCTGTTTGCCGTCGAGATCATAATAAACGCCGCCAACCTCAATCTGGTCGCCTTCTCGCGGCACGTGGCCGACAGCGGCGGCCAGAGTCTGGCGCTCTTCTCGATAGCGGTGGCCGCCGCCGAGGTGGCCGTGGGGCTGGCGCTTGTGGTGGTGGCATACCGCATGTACCGCGACATAGACATCGCCAAGTTCAGGAGCCTGAGGGGATGATAGAGTACGGCCTGGTGCAGGCGGTCTTCGTGCCGCTGCTGCTGGCCCCCGTAGCGTATATCGTGGGGAACCGCGCCGGGCCCGGCGCCGCCACGTGGTTTACGTTCGCCATACTACTGTATGGCACCATACTGGTGGTGCTGGGCGCCATATCGGGGCAGTCCGAGTACTATGCGTGGACCGAACAGTTCGGCGGCTTCGGGTTCGCCCTGGACGGGCTCTCGGCGCCCTTTGCCATCATGATATACGTATTGAGTACTATACTGGTGCTGTACTCGCGGCCCTACATGGTACACAGGTTCGAGGAGATGGCCGGCGGGTCCGCATCCGTATCGGCCATAAAACGCCAGTCGGGCCTCTACTTTGCGCTATACCTGGTGTTCGCGATGGGCATGCTGGGGACGGTCCTCTCTACAAACCTGATACAGTTCTATGTCTTCTTTGAGGTCATGCTGATACCCGGCTTCTTTCTGGTGTCGCTGTGGGGGGACGGGCCCCGCCGCAAGATAGGTCTGATGTTCCTGTTCTGGACGCACGTGGGCGCCGTCGTACTGCTGCTGGGGTTTTTGATGATCGGCCTGAGCGTGGGAAGCTTCGACTTTGCCGATATAGTGGAGGGCGACATTCCCCCAGATATAGTACTGCTGTCGGCGGTGGCCATATCCATTGGGCTGGGGGTGAAGCTGGCCGTCTTCATGTTCCACATATGGCTGCCCTGGGTGCACGGCGCCGCCCCCACGCCCATATCGGCCCTGCTCTCGCCGGCCATGATAGGGATAGGGGCGTACGGCATATTCCGGCTGGTGGCCGAGTTTCTGCCCAGCACGTTCTCGGACCTGGCGATATGGTTCCACATATGGGGGCTGGTCACCATGCTGTACGGCGGGGCGATGGCCCTGATGCAGGACGACATCAAGCGGCTCTTCGCATACTCGTCCATATCCCAGATGGGCTACATACTGTTCGGGATAGGGTCGCTCTCGGTGCTGGGGATGGCCGGCGCCGAGATGATGTACATCACGCACGCCCTGGGCAAGGGGCTGCTGTTCATGACCGCCGGCATACTGATAGTGCGCGCCGGGACGCGCAGCATATCGAGGCTGGGCGGGCTTGCCGGAAAGATGCCCATCACGGCCGTGTGCGCCGTGATAGGGGCCCTCACCATAATGGGGGTGCCCCCCACCAGCGGCTTCATGGGGGAGTGGATACTATTCTATGGGGCTTTGGAGACGGCCATATCCGAGGGGTCTGTGGTGCGGGCCGTCACCTTCGGGCTGGGGCTGGTGGCCACCGTGCTCACCATGTCATACATACTGTGGATGCTGAAGCGTGTATTCTTCGGCAAGACCCCCACACACCTGGAGAAGGTGCGGGAGGCGGGGTGGCACATGACCGCCCCGATGATGGTCCTGGCCGGCTTTACCATAGTACTGGGGATATACCCCGACATCTTCCTTGAGGGCATAATACCATACATGGAGGGGGTGCTGCACACATGACACCCGAGCTGGCCTGGGCGGTATGGATACTGCCCTTTGTGGCCGCCCTGATAATACCGGCGGTGGGCAAGGCGTCCAAGAAGGCGACCGGATACGTGGCCGTGGGGCTGGCCCTGGCCTCGGCCGCATCTGCCGCGTCCATGATACCCATGCTGCTGGAGGGCGGCGAGATACACTCCCAGATACTGTGGATAGAGGCCATAGGCCTGGAGGCCGGCGTCCTGGCCGACCCCATAGCGATAATAATGGCCAACGTGGTGGGTTGGATATCCTTCCTCATCATGGTGTACAGCACCGGCTACATGAGGGGTGATCGGGATATCGTGCGGTTCTGGTTCTGGATGTCCTTCTTTGTGGGTTCGATGCAGATCATCGTACTATCGGACAATTTGCTGCAGATGTTCTTCGGGTGGGAGGGCGTGGGGCTGGCCTCGTACGCCCTGATATCCTTCTGGTACAGGGACAAAAAGAAGGACCACGTGGGCAGGAGGGGCCACACCGCCCTGGGGCTGCTGGACTACTACTCCCCCACCCACGCGGGGATGAAGGCCTTCATCATGACCAAGGTGGGGGATATCATGATGCTGTCGGGGATGCTCCTGATATTCATGTACGCGGGGACCTTCGGGTTCCGGGAGATGCTGGAGAGCACCCAGTGGGCCGTGCAGATGGACGCCGCCGGGATGCTGGTGCCCGCCTTTGTTCTGTTGTTCGGCGGCGCGGTGGGCAAGTCCGCCCAGTTCCCGCTGAACGAGTGGCTGCTGGAGGCGATGACCGGCCCGACGGCCGTCTCGGCCCTGATACACGCGGCCACCATGGTGAAGGCCGGCGTGTTTTTGGTGGCCCGGATAGGCCCCATCGTCTTTGCCTTGGGGGCGGCCGGCATCCTGGGCGAGCAGTTCTTTAGTATAGTGGCCTGGACGGGGGCGATCACCGCCTTATTGTTGGCGACCCAAGGGATGACCAACCCCGAGATAAAGAAGGTGCTGGCATACTCTACCGGCTCGCAGATAGGATACATGATGATGGCCCTGGGCGTCGCCGGCCTGTCGCACCAGTATGTGGACGGGTACACGGCCGGCTTCTTCCATCTGATATCGCACGCGATGTTCAAGGCGTCGCTGTTCATGGCCGCCGGCTCGCTGTTGCACGTGGTGGGGAGCCGCTTCATGACCGATATGGGAGGGCTGCGCCGTCACATGAAGAAGACCTACATATTCGTGTGGGCCGCTGGGCTGGGCCTGATGGGGGCCCCCTTCATAACTACGGGATTCTGGAGCAAGGACGCCATATTCGCGGCCGTGTACGAGTCGGGCGCCGAGTGGGGCATGGTACTGTATGGCGTGGCGGTGCTGACCGCAGTTATCACGGCATTCTATACCACCCGTATGATAGGGATGGTCTTCCACGGCCCCAAGAGCGAGCACGTACGAAAGATGGAGGAGAATGGTGGACACATCCACGAGGCCCACGTATCCATGTGGGTGCCATACGGGATACTGGCCGCCCTCACCATCATAATAGGGGTGGCCGGCCTGTACGTGGAGGGTTCGCTCCACCACACCATGGAGGAGTATCTGGACCACACCTTTGTGATACATACAGAGCACCACGACGAGACCGGCGTGCTGGGCGGGCTCAACCCGGTCGCTTTGGTGTCGTCGCTGGCCGCCTTTGGAATAGGCATATCGCTGGGGTACGTGTTCTACATACGGCGGGCGGTGAGCGCCCATGCTGTGGTCCACTCCAATATTGTGTTCTATGCGATACACAAGGTGGTACTGAACCGGTGGTACCTCAACGCCATGGTGTACTGGTGTTTCGTGGTCGCCCCCCTGTGGCTGGCGCGGGGCGTATTCCGATACTTTGAGCGGACGGCCATAGATTATGGCATGAATACGGGCCTGGAGCGGGCCACCCGGTGGGGGGCCGGCGTGGTCCAGGGGACGCAGACTGGAACGGTCCAATCATACCTGTTCGTGTTCGGGGCAGGATTGCTCTTTGTGGTACTGGTGTTGATGGTATGATGGTGTGGAGGATGATATGACATGCTAGAGATAACCACCACACCTTTGGTGATAATGGCCATACTGGGTATAGCCGGGGTGTCGCTGCCCCTGGCGGGGATGCGGCGGCCGGACCTGCGCCATATCTATGCGGGCGTGTCCATAGCAGCCCTGCTGGTATCGCTGGGGTACGTGGCGTATCAGTTCGCGTTTGATATGGTACAGCCGGGGGCCGTCTTTGACGCGGACGTGCTGGCCGATGATGCCTTCGGCGGGATATTCGCCATAGCCATGATACTGGTGGCAATATTCAGCGTGGCCGGCTCGATGAGCTACATGCGGGACCAGAGGTACCCGGCAGTATACTACTCCTTGATACTGCTCTCGGCGATAGGCATGGTGCTGGTCGCCTATTCGACGGATCTGGTGATGCTGTTCGTGGCCTGGGAGCTGATGAGCATACCCACGTACGTGCTGGCCGGCTTCATGAAGCGCAATCCGATGTCCAATGAGGCGGCCCTCAAGTATTTCCTGTTCGGGGCCATGTCCTCGGCCATCATCATATATGGCATATCGCTCGCGTATGGGCTGACCGGCTCGACCAACATATCGGAGGTCATAGTGGGTATGGCATCCCTGGATGGTACGATGATGCCGCTGGCCATACTCGCGGCGGGGCTCTTCATAGCTGGGTTCGGCTTCAAGATGGGTCTGGTGCCCTTCCACATGTGGCTGCCGGACACGTATGAGGGGGCGCCGCAGCCCATTACGGCCCTGCTGGCGGCGGCCACCAAGAAGGCCGGCTTCGCGGCGGCCATACGCATCATAGTAATGGGGATGGCGGCCCTGCACCTGGACTGGGCGCTGGCCCTGGGTGTCATAGCTGTGATGACCATGACCATAGGTAATGTGGCAGCCATAATGCAGAAGAATTTGTCCCGCATGCTGGCCTACTCCAGCATAGGCCACGCCGGGTATATACTGATAGGGCTGGCCGTGGCGCCATATACTGCGGCCGGGCTGCAGGGCTCCATATACCACATATTCAACCACGCCGTGATGAAGGGGGCCGCCTTCATCGCCATATCCGGAGTGGTGGCCGCCCTGGCCGTCACCCACATCGAGAAGATAAAGGGGCTGGGGAGGAGGATGCCAATCACCGCCATAGGAATGACGATATCCCTGCTGGCCCTGGCCGGCGTGCCGCCGCTCAACGGGTTCTGGAGCAAGCTGGTGCTGTTCGGCGCAGCTTTGGAGTCTGGTAGTGTGGTGTGGTGGGGCCCGTGGCTGGCCATAGCCGGCGTGCTCAACTCGGCGCTCTCCCTGGCATACTATGGCTGGGTCATACGAAAGATGTACTTTGAGGGGGAGGGCGAAAAGCGCGTGGTCGAGCCCCGGGGAGTCATAGCCATTATGGTGTTCTCGATAATATTCATGGTGGGCTTGGGGGTGTACCCGGATCCGGTCATACAGTTTGTCGAGACTGCCACCCCGGCATTCATAGCACCCTGACCGCAAGGGCACAGATTCAACGATTGGCAACATCCGGGTCTCGTGCAAACGCGGATGCTAGACCGGCCGTTCCGGCCACATAACTTGGACAAAAATCACTACACACACTTCCCCGTGATCAGATGGCGGCGCGCAGCCACATCGGTGGGGGGCTGCGCATGCCCCGTTCAGAAGATTGTAGCCATGAACACGCCGGAGACAGGAACCGCACACGGCGTGCCGCTGGGCCGCCCGTGACCACTGCTGCCAGAGTGCCCGTTACGGATGTGGCGCCCTGTACGGTGTGCGGGTCCGGGACCGCGTGGCCTGCCGACCCTCCTGAAAGCCAAGGTGGAGCAGGACACGCCCTGCCCCGTAGGCGGCAGATCCCTTGTATCGAACCCTGCCTAGACCAGCAAACGAAAATGCGGCCCGTTAGTTGACAAATCAGCTCTAAACTCTTCATCAAGATGGGACGGGAGCACGCGCCGAGGCCAGGCCGATCTTCATATCAAATAGTATATATGATCTTGACAAGACTGCCAGCCGGCATGGCCGAACAAATGCACTGGACCACACCCGAATACGCCCGCATGCGCAGTGCCCTGCTGTCACACGTCACGCATCTCGCAACGCAGGCCCCAAACGCGAGGTACGGCGCCGGGGACATTCTGGATGCGGGGCTGGCCCTGTGCGCGGGGAACAAGTTCGTGGACCCGACCTTCCGGTCTCTGCGGAACCGCGGCGTACAAGTCATGACCCCGCAGCGCTACATGCAGATTCTG
>JAGWAW010000125.1 GCA_021296165.1 Nitrosopumilaceae archaeon
ATGAAACTGGCTACCAGACAGGAAACGTTTAGATTCCTGCCATACCCATATGGTATGGGCGCGCGGATACACTGTTAGTGGGCTTCGAGCCCTTCCTATAACGGTCTCGCGCGCCAAGCCGACCCATACCGGACGGGTCGGCGCCTCCCCCTAGCCGACCGTGCCGGGCGCCTCCCGGCGATGAGTCATGTTCATATCGGACCCGCCCGCACATCCTGCGATGGACTGCGGGAGCGAATCCGCCGCTGTGTGCTGGTTCTGCCGGAAGGGACGCCACGCCGACTGCATGGGAGCGATACCCCGGGATGCCAAATCCGACGGACCCCACGACTGCACCTTCGACACATCCCTGGTCCCCTGCGGATGCGACCACTGCGCAGGCTAAACGGCCTCTCCGCAGATCCCATGACGTCCGGCGGGGCGGGCAGGGCTGCGGCGGGACTAAATAGTACCCAAGCGTCCGCTCCCGCATGCCTTACGACGCCGAGTACTGGAACGAATACGCCCGCGCCAACGAGTCCCGATATAATGCCAACTTTGCCGGGTTCCTGCGGGATCTGGTCTCGTCGCTACGCTGCTCCAGCGTGCTGGAGGCCGGGTGCGGCACCGGCATAGACCTGAGGCTGCTGGGGGAGGGCATAACCGTGCACGGCGCCGACCTCAACGGGGAGGCCATCGGCGCCGCCCGGGAGAGGATGCCCCGGGCCGACTTCCGCCTGTGCGACGTCATGGCCCTGCCCTACGGGGACGCATCGATGGACATGGTGTTCACGCACCGCCTGCTCAACTACCTGGACGACACCACCTTGGAGGCGGCCATGTCCGAGATGTACCGGGTGGCCGGCCGCTACATCATGAGCTGCGAGACGTACCGCCCCGACGAGGCGTTCATTGACGGCCCCTACCGGTACAGAGATATGCCCCGGCGGTGGGCCACGTACGACGCCATACCCATCAGCAACGTGGACATGCACCCGGAGATAGACACGTGCCGCTTCCTGCTGCTGAAGATGCCCCGGGATCGTCGGACTGCTTGATGGAGTAATTTCCCATCGCTTACCAATTAATACCATTATATGGTTTTAAATGGTTTATTTCGGTAATAACCCTCTACGGATCCCGCCACCGAAAATTTATTAATAATCTATCTGGGGGGTAGCCATGCAACTAATTATTTCAAAGAGGAGAAAAGATCCGATATGAGCGACACTGAGATCAAAGCCGCAATACGCAATGTCAAGAAACGCAGCGGTACTATTACCGAATTCAACAAGGCCAAGATCTCCAACGCCATATACAAGGCCATGGAGGTCTGTCGGGTGCCAGACAGGAAGATGGCCGACCGCTTGGCGTCCAAGGTCGTGAACCGCATGTCCCGGGAGGGGTACTCGGAGACTGCCGTGCCCGACGTGGAGAACATACAGGACATGGTGGAGTTGGTGCTGCTGGAGAACAAGCACAGCGAGGTTGCCAAGGCGTACATACTGTACAGACAGGACCGGCGGCGCATCCGCGACGAGAAGATGCGCATACTGGATGCCAAGACGCTGGATCCCGTCTCCCGCCGCTTCGAGACCAGCTGCCTTCGGGTGCTGGCCTCCAGATACCTGTTCCGCGACTCCAAGAGCCGCATCGTGGAGACCCCGACCAGACTCTTTGAGCGGGTAGCCGTCCAGGTGGGCCTGGGCGACATACTGTACGACCCCACGTTGTTTGAGAGGGACGGCAGCCAATCCCAAGACACCGCCAAGGCCGAATCATACCTGGAGAAGCTGGACAACTTTGACAACAAGTTCAGCATCGGCAAGTACTACCTCAACAAGTGGCACTTCCGCTCGCTGATCTTCCACTATGTGTCGCTGGCCAAGCAGGGTTACATGAAGGTCGGATTCCGGGAGGTGCTGGAGATGCTGGCTGCCAAAAAGTTCGACGAGTTCGAGAGGCGCATCACCGAGTACATGAATATCATGGTGTCCCAGTCGTACCTGCCCAACTCACCCACCATGATGAACGCTGGAGGGCGGCTGGGCCAGCTCTCCGCCTGCTTCGTGCTGGACATGCAGGATGACATGGAGGGCATAATGAAGTCGACCTCCGACGCGGCCCTGATATTCAAGTCAGGTGGCGGCGTGGGCATAAACTACTCGGACCTGCGCCATGAGGGTGACATGGTGGCCTCCACCTTCGGGGTAGCCTCGGGGCCCGTCTCCTTCATGAACATCATCAACACGGTGACCGAGGTGGTGAAGCAGGGAGGCAAGCGAAGGGGCGCCAACATGGGCATACTGGAGGTGTGGCACCCGGACATCGAGAAGTTCGTGAGCAACAAGACCAAGCCCGGCGTGCTGGAGAACTTCAACATCAGTGTGGGAATATGGGAGGACTTTTGGAGGGCCCTCACGCACTCGGAGGACAGCACCTACATACTGAGGAACCCCCGGGACCGCTCCCCCGTCAAGGAGATAAACGCCCAGCAGCTCATAGACCAGATAGCCCACTCGGCTTGGAAGAGCGCCGAGCCGGGACTGATATTCTTTGATCACATAAACAGGTACAACGTGATGGCCAAGGCGCGGCGCGCCCCCCTGCGGGCCACCAACCCCTGCGGCGAGCAGAGCCTGTACCCCAACGAGTCCTGCAACCTGGGCTCGATAAACCTGGCCAGCCTGGCGCGGCGGAGGGAGGATGGCGTCTACGAGTTCGACTGGGAGGGGTACGAGGCCATGATACGCAAGACCACCAGGTTCCTGGATAACGTGGTGGACGTCAACATATACCCCGTAGAGGAGATAGACCGCGCCTCCAAGGAGTCCCGCCGCATAGGCCTGGGGGTGATGGGGGTGGCCGACCTCCTGTACAAGATGCGCATACCCTACAACTCCGAGGAGGGGTACGAGATGCAGGCTAGGCTGGCAGAGGCGCTCTCATACTACTCCATGGACGAGAGTGTGGACCTGGCCGTGGAGCGGGGCCAGTTCCAGCTCTGCTCCGAGACCGAATATCCGGAGGGCCGCCTGCCCATCGCCGGGCACTACGAGGACGTGCCGTCCCACTACGACTGGGACGGGCTGGTGGACCGGATCAAGCGGCACGGCATACGCAACGTCCTGACCACGACGGTGGCCCCCACCGGGACGCTCTCGATGATCGCCAACTGCTCCAACGGGATGGAGCCCAGCTTCGCCTTGGTGTTCGAGAAGAGGGTCACCATAGGCAAGTTCATGTATACCAACGAGGTCCTCAAGGAGGCCCTTCACGAGGAGGGCCTGTACAACGACGGCATCCTGGAGAAGATAGCCAACAACTACGGCTCGCTGCGGGGCATAGACGAGATCCCCCAGTGGATGCAGGACGTCTTCGTGACTGCCATGGACATACACTGGTCCGACCACCTGATGGCCCAGGCGGTCTGGCAGCGGTGGGTGAGCAACGCCATCGCCAAGACCATCAACATGCCGTACGACGTCACCGTGGAGGACGTCAAGACCGCCTACATACTGGCGCACGAGCTGGGACTCAAGGGCATCACCGTATACAGGGACGGCTCCCGGCAGAGCCAGGTACTGCACATGACCGACAAGGACGCCAAAAAGTCGTTTGAGGTGGCGCCCAGCGGGCTGATGCAGAAGTTCGCCGGGAAGGGAGACGGCGACTCGTACGCCACAAAGCGCATCCGCGCCGCCCTGACACCCCGACAGTACGAGCGGGAGACGGTGCGGCCCCCGATCCCCGGCGAGGTGCCCGCCGAGATGCAGTGTCCCACCTGCAAGAGCAACCTGGTATTCGCCGAAGGGTGCAGCATGTGCGTGGAGTGCGGGTTCAGCGGCTGCACGTCCAGCTAGTGTACTGCCGGGCCGGCCTTGACTAGAATGACGATTGGGTGCGGGGCGTGACACTCCATCTGGTGCTGGCCGAGTCGGCCTTGGAGCTGGTGCCCGAGTCCATGCGGGAGCACCCGGCGGCAAGGGCCCACGCCCGGCGGCTGGGACGTCCCGCCTCCGAGACCCTGCTGGATGTGTCGTGGCATTATGCGGCCATGCGGGGCGCCCCCGATGCGCACAAGAGCGGGAGGCCGGACTTGGTGCACCAAGCCGTGCTGGCGGCCGTCGCCACGCCCCTGTACGGGGACGGACTGGTGCGCCTGTATGTGCACACCCTGCGGGACGTGGTGGTGCGGTTCGGCGAGGGCGTGCGGGTGCCAAAGTCCTACCACCGCTTCGAGGGGCTCTTCGCCAAGCTGCTACGGGAGGGACGCGCCGGCGGGGAGGAGGCGCTGCTGGAGGCATCAGGGGGCACGATACCATCCCTGCTGCAGGAGATAGACCCCTCGGAGAGGGTCGGCCTCTCCAGGGCGGGCCGCCCCGTCTCGTGTCGCCGGATGGCCGCCGGCCTGGGTGAGGAGGCATGCGTGGTGGTGGGCGG
>JAGWAW010000126.1 GCA_021296165.1 Nitrosopumilaceae archaeon
CGTGGTGATGCAATCGTCGTAGAGAATGCGGACTGATGATTCCATCGCAGTCTGGCGGGGAACACAGCACCCGCGTTTACACGAGAACCAGTAACCCTAAGCAATTTAACCGGCGGCGCGGTCATCGGCACCGTTGGTCTCAACCTCCACCCGCAAGCTGGCAAAGGACGCCGCCATGGTCGGCGGCGCCCTGCTGGCCGTCTGGCTGGGTCTGATGATCGTATTCGGCACGCCCAACCCATTCTACGTGGTGGCCAGCGGCAGCATGGTGCCCGCGCTGGAGGTGCACGACCTGCTGGTCATATCGGCGCACGAGAGCTTCGGCGGGGTGATACCCGGCGACGTCATAGTGTTCAACCGCCCCTCCGACAACGACCGGGTCATAGTGCACAGGGTGGCCGCCATACTGGACGAGGACCCCCGCACCATACGGACCAAGGGAGACGCTAACCCCGCATCCATGCCCGGGACCGACTTTCCCATAACCGAACAGAACTATTTGGGCACGGTGGTCCACGTGCTGCCGCAGGTGGGGCTGCTGCCCAAGATGATACAACCGCCCGTGAACTACATCATCATAGCCGGGATAGTCGGGTTCATACTGGCAAAACACTTTCACAGCAAGAAGCAGCAAGACGGCCGTCCTGACGCGTAGGCTGCCAGCAGGCTACTCGCCCAGTATCTTGAAGACGCGCTTGAAGTACTCGGAGTTCTCGCGGGGCTCCTCGGGGTCGTCTATTCCGGCCAAGTTCTTGGCCAGGTTCTTCTTGTAGATGAACTGTGCCTGCCGCTGTATCTGGATGCGCTGCGCCTGGGGGGATCCGGCCCCGTGCATCGACTCGGTCAGGTACCCCACTGCGTTGCGGCCCATCGTCATATTCTCTATCAGCCTGAGTATCCTCATGCGGTTCTCCACGTCCACGCCCTTGCGGCCGGCCAGGTACTTGCGGAGCAGTGGGCCGGTCTCCGGATTCCTAAAGTCCCGCTCGGAGGGCAGTGTGACCATCAGGCCTCCGGCTATGTCCTGGGCCAGCCTCCCCAGCTCGTACGGGAACCGGGTCACGTTGTGCTTGCATGTCTGCGCCAGCATGTCGTCGTTGAGGTAGACGCCCGACTTCATCTTCTGGGCCTGGAACGAGGAGGCCACCCCCGAAGCGTATATGGTCTCGTTCAGGTGGGTCATCTCCACCAGCTTGTCCTTGATGTGCGAGACGCGGGGGACGCCGTTGTAGTCGGCTATGGTAGCCGCCGCCCCTATGAGCACGTCGCCCAGCCCCGTCTTGCAGACGTAGCTGCGCCTGTGATAGCAGGTGAACCTCTCCACCAGCATCGAGGCGAACTCCCACTCGCCGTGCATGAAGACGCGCTCCCAAGGTATGAAGACCCTGTCCAGTATTATGAGGGCCTCCTGGCCGCCGAACTTGGCGTTGCCCGCGTCTATGTCGCCCTCCTCCATGCTGCGGGTGTCGCAGGACTGCCGGCCGTAGATGTAAGTTATGCCGGGCGCGTCGGCCCTGAACGCCCCCACTATGGCGTAGTCACGGTCCACGTCGGTGAGGCGTATGGTGGGCATTATTATGATCCAGTGCGAGTTGATGCATCCGGTCTGGTGCGCCTTGGCGCCGGACACGTACACCCCCTTCTCGTCCGTATCCACCACGTGTGTGAAGAGATCGGGGTCGGCCTGCTCGGCGGGGCCCTTGCTGCGGTCCCCCTTGGGGTCGGTCATGGCGCCGCCGATGACCTCGTTGCCCTCCTGCACCATTCCGACAAAGTCCAGGAACCGCTTGTGGTATGCGGTATGGTGCTTCTCGTCTATCTCGTAGGTGACCGAGTGCAGGGAGTTGAGGGCGTCCATCCCCACGCACCTCTGGAAGCACGTCCCGGTGTTCTGGCCCAGCTTGCGCTGCATGCGGTTCTGCATGACCAAGTCATCGGCGCTCTCCGCTATGTGCAAGAACCGGTTGACACGGCGGCCGCTCAGCGACGACTTCGCGGTGGCCAGCTCCTCCTCCCGGACGGCCAAGTCGTACGTCTCGGCCACTGCGTTTATGGAGGGGCGGATTATGGGGTGTTCCACCGGGTCGTCGATCTCCTCCCCGAAGAGGTAGACCTTGAGGTCGCGGCCCCTCAGGCTGTCTATGTACTCGGCCCCAGTCCGTATAGACATGATACCCCTACATGCAGGTCGTATAAATATCAGAGTGTCCTGTATGCCCAGTGCGGTACAGTACGGTGGATGCACGTCAGGCCCGGGGCCGGCGGACCAGCGCCAGCACCCCCAGAACCACCGCGACGGCCCCCAGCGATACTCCCATGACGGCTACGTCATAGGTGGCCCCGCCGGCGGGGTCCGGGGAGGTCCCTTCTGACGCGATGCGGTCCACCTCCGCCTGCAGGGAGGTCACGGCCGCCCTGAGCGCCTCCACGTCCCGGTCGGACGCGGATCCTGACGGCGGAAAGTCCAGCAGGGCGGTGGACTCCATGTCCTCTATGGGGACGTCCACGTTCACCGCAGTGCCAGAGATCTCGCCCTCCAGCAGGATCGAGTAGCTGCCGGTCCGGGTGGGTATCACGTTGGCAAAGTAGTAGCCGGGCCGGGGGTCGGAGTTCACCTCCAGTGTTTTGGTGACGCCCCCGAAGGTGGCGGTGGCGCTCATGTCCCTGAAGGCGTTTATCACGCCGGTCTTGACGCCCTCCCGCTCGCCCGGCTCGGTCACGTGGAAGACGAAGGTGTTCCAGATGCCCACCACCGGCGGCTCGAGGCCCCATCCCACCTCTATTTCGTAGGACCCCGCCGACACGGTAGTGTGCGCAAGCGCTGCCGGCGCCTGTAGCGCCAAGCAAGCTGCGGCAGCCAGCGATAAAGCCGCGACCACAACCGCCCTCATGCCGTGTATGGAGCCCCGCCCACTTTTATTTGATGCAGGCAGCCTCCCCGGGCCCGGCCGGGTCTGCGCCCGGCGCGCGTCCCGCCGCTACCAGACCAGGGGGCCCGCACCTTGGCCCGAAACGCCGCGCCCAAGGGACGGGGCGGCGGCTAGCCGCCGACCAAATCCAAGATACGCGGGGCGAAGAACAGCCTGGGCCTCCTCTTGGTGGGAGCCTCCGCCAAGATGCCCATCTCCACGAACCCCTCCACCAAGTTCCTGGCCCCCGGATACGACATGCCCAGCCGGCTGCGGATCTGCGGGACGGTAACCATGGGGCGCTCCATCAACATATCCACCAACGCTGCCCCGTTGCCGGTATTTGCCATCTTCTTGCACCGTTCGGACTCCTCCCTAAGGCGCCTTACTCTTTGTACGGAACCGTCTGCCGCGTCCCGGATCACGCCCAGAATGAACTCAAACCACCTGTTCCACTCGCTGCAGGTACTGACCTTGAGCAGCCTGTTATAGTATTGCAGCTGTCTCCGCTTGATGTACGTACTTATGTCCAAGGGCCAGGCAAGGCGCGCCTGGGCCGACAGCATGAGGCACAATATGATCCTCCCAACCCGTCCATTCCCATCGTGGAATGGGTGTATCGCCTCGAACTGGTAGTGCGCTATGGCGCACTGCAAAAGGCCGGGCATCACGGGCGGATCTACGATGAACGCCTCCAAGTCGTCCATTAGTGTGGACACATAACGGAGCGGGGGCGGGACATACTTGGCATCGCTTATCTCGCGTCCGCCCCCGATCCAGTTCTGGTGCAGGCGGAACTCGCCAGAGTGCGCCTCATTCCCCTCCACATCAAGCCACAGGGAGCGGTGCACCTCCTTGATGGTGTCGTTGTCCAGAAGCCCACCGGACTTGGCATCTGGCCACCGCTCCAGCAGTATGGAGCGGCAGTTGAGCACCTCCCTCATGCGCAGGCGCCGGGCGTCTTCCGGCGACACCTGGCCGAGATCCCACCTTAGCGTGTCCTGAAACGTTGCCGTCGTCCCCTCTATGCTGGAGCTCATGATCGCCTCCAGACTCCCAAACATTCCCGGCAGTCCAGGGGGCATGGAGAGCGATTCTGCGGTGGCCCTGAGCTCTCCCAGGCTACTCTCCGTCCTGCCCAGCTCGCCAACCAGCCTGTCATCGTACTCGATATTCGGCGGGATGGGACCGGGGACGAATGCGTGATGCCCCGACTCCTCCACCAGCACCCCGAACGGATTGCCGAAGATGCCCCTGTCCATATGCGGATGTCCTTGCCAGAGATATTAAAGTTTAAAGGAAATTACATTGATTTGTTTTGAGTATATCAAACATGATCTAACAGATAATAAGATAAATAGGTCATAATATTACTTTGTGGCCTGAAAGTAAAGTTGAGCTTACTAGGGGATGCACCCGGCCCGGCGAAATATACGGCACTGCCGTCAAACCGCTGCAGCCGGCCGTTTCCAAGCGGTACCAGGTCCGAACTCAGCGCCGACGGAATAGGCAGGCCACCCGAATCATCCCGAGCGCCCAGAAGTGCAACCGGGCCGGTGGGGAGGCACCGCGAGACTGTCGAGCGCATGCTGTAATCTTGTTTGGAGCATTGGACTATCGGGAACTGCGCCCAGCCGTCCAGCGGAGATCAGTCTCC
>JAGWAW010000127.1 GCA_021296165.1 Nitrosopumilaceae archaeon
TTTCTTGATCGATATAGCGCATAATACTCCTTTACGGTTCGCTTGATGTTAGTGGGACCTAATTGTCGTACAATAGATGGGCCATCACGTTGCAAAAGAGATAATAAGCCACTTTCGAACGCGACGTGTTATCTCATGGCGTGGGACGGGTGTCGGCGGTGATGGTGGCTAGGAACGTTACAGGCTGCGTTGCCCCCGATAGGTTCGCCGCGCAACTAAAGGAGTTCGGCATCGCACCCAGAAAAGCCTTTCGCAACCTGCCCGCCAAGGACTTGGTGGAAGCCGCGCTCGAGTCCGGCGACGCGGTGCTCACCGACAAGGGGGCCGTCGCGGTAAAGACCGGCAAGTACACCGGCAGATCCCCCGACGATCGCTTCATTGTACACGACGGCGTGACCAAGGACACGGTGGACTGGAACAAGATAAACCACCAGTTCCCCTCCGAGTCGTTCGGCAGGCTGCTGGAGAAGATGAAGCAGCACGTGCAGGGCAGGGACGTGTACGTCTTCGACGGATTCGTAGGCGCCGACAAAGGGTCGCGCATGCCCATCAGGATCATCAACGACCACGCGTGGCAGAGCCTCTTTTCCAGCAGGCTCTTCATCAGACCCACCGATGGCGAGCTGGAGACACACAAGCCCGAATTTACCGTCCTGTGCCTGAACGATTTCAAGGCCAAGCCGGGGGAGTACGGCACCAGATCCGCCGTCTTCATTCTGATAGACATAACACGCAGGATCGTGCTGATCGGCGGGACAAGGTATGCCGGCGAGATAAAAAAGTCATTATTCTCGGTCATGAATTTTCTGCTGCCGGACAGGGGAATATTCCCCATGCACTGCTCGGCCAACACGGATGCTGACGACCACACTGCCCTCTTCTTCGGATTGTCAGGTACCGGCAAGACGACCCTCTCGGCGGACAACGCCCGCATGCTCATAGGCGATGATGAACACGGGTGGTCCGACACCGGCATCTTCAACTTTGAGGGCGGATGCTATGCAAAGTGCATCAATCTGACCGAGAAGAGCGAGCCGCAGATATGGAATGCTATCAGGGACGGGGCGGTCCTAGAGAACGTCGCGGTGGGCGCCGACGGGGTACCCGACTACGGCAACGGCTCACTCACCGAGAACACCCGGGTGGCGTATCCGCTGGACCACATACCCGGGGCGGTCCAGCCCAGCGTGGGCGGACACCCCAACGTAGTGATATTCCTGACGGCCGACGCCAAGGGCGTGCTTCCCCCCATATCCCGGCTGGACAGGGCCGGAGCCATGTACCACTTTATGTCCGGGTATACAAGCAAGTTGGCCGGCACCGAGAGGGGCGTGAAGAAGCCAAAGTCCGTCTTCTCGGAGTGCTTTGGCGCCCCCTTCATGCCCCGGCACGCGCAGGCATACGCCAGCATGCTGGCCAAAAAGATCGACGAGCATGGCACCCGCATATACCTGATAAACACCGGGTGGTCAGGGGGCCCCTACGGGGTAGGCGAACGGATAAAGCTCTCATACAGCCGGGCCATGGTAACGGCAGCCCTCGGAGGCCAGCTGGACAAGGTGGAGTACAGGAGGGACGAGATCTTCAACCTGAGCGTGCCGCGCAGCTGCCCAGGAGTTCCTGACACCATACTTGACCCCCGGAACACCTGGAAGGATGAGAAGGCATACGAGAAGCAGGCCAGGCGGCTGGCAGGCAAGTTCCAAGACAACTTTGCCAAGTTCAGCGGCGTCCCGCCGGATATAACGGGCGCCGGCCCGCGGGCATAATCCTGGCGACCACGCCCACCACGCCTGCTATTGCCACCGCTATCGCCACCTGCCTCCAAGGTATGTCCGGTATGCCTTGGGGGGGCGCCGCACCGGAGGTTACGGTATCCACCAGTATGGTGTCGTATGCAGCGGTTCCGCGGGATCCGGCGACTATGTCTGCCTGCACGTAGTGCAGGCCGTTCTCGTATACGTCCACGTACGCGGGTCGGTCGGGCACAACCGAGATGCGGTACTCCTCGCCGCCCCTCCCGGTGACGGTTATCTTGGCAAAGCTCCACCCGTCCGGGTGCGACACCTCAAACCACAGCCGGCCGCCATCCTGCGTGGTCGTGACTGTCCCCTCGGTGTGCTGCAATAGTATTGGAACGGTATACAGCGTGTCCTGATGGGTCACCTCTAGGCGCCCCTCCACCGTCCTATCCGAGCCCAGATGCAGCAGCAGCGTACCGTCATACATGGAGTAGGACACATCGGCGCCCGGAACGTCATACTCCACAGATATGTCCCCCAAGGGGCCTGCCAGCGGCCTCAGATCCACCGGGACGGCCGTCCGAGGTTCGGCGGGGGTGACGCTGGCCACCACCACCGGAGGCTGTACAACCAGCCCCGCGGAGAGTGCGGCGGTCACGTCAAGCCGGCCGGATCCCGCATTGTGCAGGGGGGACCGCATGCCCGTCTGCTCTGTCACCACCGAGGACGTGGACACCAGTACGGAACGTATGTCCTCCGGCGACAGCCCAGGGTTCTGCTGCAGTAGAAGGGCAGCGGCCCCGCTGACGTGGGGCGTGGCGTAGCTGGTGCCGCTGACCGCCCCGTACCCGGACAGCGTGGTAGTGTTGATGTACACTCCGGGCGCCATTATGTCGGGCTTGGCATAGAACGGCGATACCGGGCCCCGGGAGCTGAATGGCACCGGGTGGTCGGGGTCCAGCAGAAAGTTCAGGACCACCCTAGCCCCCTCCTGGGTCATCTCCAGTATCGCCAGGCCATCCTCCCGGCTCATGGAGACGGCCGGTATGCGGGGGGCGTACCCGGGCTCGTTAAACTCGTGGATGAGCTCGCCGTAGAATATCTCATCATCCTCATTGTTGAACACTATGATGGCTGCGGCGCCAGCGTCGGCGGCGTTGCCCTCCTTTATGGAAAAGTACAGCATCTCCCCCATAGTGTCGCTGCCCCTCTCGGCCAATATCACGGCGCCGGTCGCGTTAATCCCCGCCAGATCCCGCTCCCGGGCATATCCGACGAATATCACCGGAGCGTCTATGGGCTCTGCGGGCACCGCCGAGTCCAGCATGGGTATGGCCACGAACGGCATCCCGTTCACGGTCAGGGTGGCCACCTGGCTAGAGGTCAGGTTGTTGTACGTGGCCCCCACTGTCAGGGCCAGCGGGTTGTGTCCCGGGCTCCCTATAGACTCGGAGACCGGTCCGTCATTGCCGGCGGCGGCCACTACCAGCACTCCCCTCTTGGCCGCCTCGCTCACCGCCGCGTCGATTCGCTCGTTTGTCTTGTTGACGCCCAGGCTTATGTTGACTATGTCGGCCCCCGCCTCAACGGCCATCCGCAGCGCCGCCACTATAAGATCTGGGCTCACCCCCTCCCCGTCCTCAGACACCTTGTAGGCCAGCAGCCGGGCGGCGGGAGCCACGCCGCGGACATCCCCGTCCGCAGCTATCACTCCTGCCACCTGCGTCCCGTGCCCGTTGGTGTCCAGCGGGGGCTGGGAAGGATCTATGAAATTGTGACCCCCCACCACCTTGCCGTCGGGTCCGAACCCCAGCAGATCCGGATGGTCGTAGTTGATTCCCGTATCCACTACCGCAATCAGTATGCCCTCGCCGTCCGGGCCGCCGGAGGTAAAATCGACCCCCACGTGCGGAACGCTTTTTTCGAGGTATGTGGTCGCGGTGTCTTCCTCGGGCGAGTAAAGGGCCAGGGCCGCCAAGACCAGCAGCGGCGCCACGGCCAGTGCCCACTTCACGCACTATAGTCCGCATTCTCTTCTAAAAATTGTTCGGCCTAGCAGCAGTGGTATGCCGCGCATCCAGACACGGCGCGAGGCATCAATACTATCCCACCCGAAAAATCCGGCGCACCTATCAGGCGCGGCATCAGATCCCGCGCCGGCATATCGAACGGTCTGGCGCAGCGGCACAGCACCTACGCCCCGTCAGGGCGCACCCCCCTGATGCGCAGCGCGTATCGATGCCGCGCACCTGCCGCCAAGTGCGTGCCGGCAGAGCGGAACACTGTTTCTTAATTCATTGCAGCCGCGGTGGGAAAATCAGATCCCGTGTGGCGGCTTTACTAAACTATACTCTAATATAAAGTATATTTTTAATTGATATTTGAAATTCAAAACATAGATAGCTCGATCCTTTTGCATATACCGCATGGTGGTGCAGCGCGACGCAAAGCGCGGGCTGACATGGTATGAGAACAACGCCAAGTACGAGGCCATCGGCGCGGCCGAGATCCCCCGGTACAACCCCGAATGGGAAGGCGAGCTGGAGTTCAAATACTCCCACTCCATGATGGCGTGTATCGCCATAGCCAGGATCATGTGGGGAAATTCGTACCGCAGGTGCAGGGGAAAGCTGGCCAGATGCTGGCCGGGCAAGGACATACCCGACTTTTCCGCCATATGGAAGAGGATCGGGGCGTCGATGCCGAGGTTCGAGCTAGGCGGGGCGTTCCACCCCGAGCCGGGGAGCGCCATACGGCTGGCCGTCGACAGCACCGGGATAAAGAACAGCAACCGTAGGGAATGGATCCGCGTGAAATGGAACGTGAAGAGGGGATTCTTCAAGATGCACATACTGGTGGATGTGGACACCCGGCGCATACTGGAGTTCTGCCTGACGGACATGAACGGCGGGG
>JAGWAW010000008.1 GCA_021296165.1 Nitrosopumilaceae archaeon
GTCTGAGACCATCTTGACGTATCGCATTCCGTTGCGAGTTACGCACTCTTTGGCCATGTCCCTGCCGCCCTCGCCCCCACCTCCGCCGGTTTCGGTAATGAGTTTGGACGAGATCATCTTGTAATACTCAAGGTATCCTTCTCGGCGTGGGTCTTTGCCAAGCAGGTTTAGTATGCGCACGACGGTGGCCGTCTTGCTTGTGCAAAATTTTATGGCTAGGGATGCGACTACCTTGTCCGGTGCATGGTCAGCCCTGTTGTCCAACTCCCTCAGGATTGCTTTCTTGGGCATGATGATGGCCCCTGCGAAGTTGTTGCACCACCTCTCTACTGACACGTCTTTTCCTCCTGGCCGTCCCTTGAAGTCGTCCGAGTTGGTCAAGCATATCCCATCGGTCTTTAGCAGGAGGTGAGCGTATTCGTGCAGCAACGTAAAGAGCTGGGACCGTGGTTTGTCTCTAGAGTTGACGAGGATCATCCTCGGATATCCGTCGGCAAGTGCAAATCCCCTGGCCTCGTTGATATCCATGGTTGCCTGCATCACGAATATGTTGAACGACTCGATCTTTGCTTTCAGGGACAGATATGAATCCCGGACAAATTCATCTATGCCTTCTCCCTTGCTCCGCTTTCCAAGATCTAGGCCAAGATACTCCCTTTCCTCCTCGGCTACCACCTCGGGATCGACTTTGAGTGTTCTGGGGGTGATGTTCGGCCACGCGTCTTCGGAGCGCAGTTTCAACAGTTCGCCTGCATTGGACTGGACGTACCTTACATTCCTGATGACGTCCAGTGTCTTTTTGGACAACTTCTCGGTGTCGGTTCCGCCGACCTTCCGGTAGTCTGTCAGGCCTCTTTCCTCGGGTGGTTTCGGCAGCAGGAGTACGGACAACGGCCTCTTGATCGCTCTTGAGATCTTTCGCAGATCTTTTACCTTGATTGGGGCACTGTGCATCTCCCACCGTCGGATAGACTCGCGTTTGAGGTCGGTCTTCTCGGACAGCTCTTCTGCATTCCAACCTGATCCCTCCATGGCCCACCTGAGGACGTCCGGGTTAATCCGCACCGTCGGACCCTGCCCACCCATGCATTTTCGCACATGTCCCGGTTATTAACACTAATTCCCAACTTGGACTGCAACATCTTGGTAACCTGACTGCAAGCATGCCCCGCCCGGGCGCGGCCGGTAAGTCGCGGGGATGTTGCAGCCCATCACGCGACTCCCCGCGGGCGGCACCGCACCCCGGCTGGTGTGGGCCGGGTGATCGGATTGAATTGTCCGTCACTACCCGTTGGGGTCGGATATAGGCTTATCCTAATCCAGCGTTATGGCCACCTTGGAACCGTCGGCCACCGAGGCGGACTCCCGCAGGTTCCGGGGGGAGATCAGCTCGGCTATGGATGTGTCGTGGTGGGTGCGCTCCAGCCGTATGAGATGGCACCGCACCGTCGGGCGGTCGCCGGGTGCCGTCCCGCCGGGCGCCGCCTGTATCAGGGCGCCGTAGCACCGGACCCAGCCGTACGTCCTCCGGCCGTCGGCGAACCCCTGCACCAGGGTGCCCTCCGAGGCCCCCAAGGCCAGCACCGTCCCCGTCGAATCAGAGTCCAGACGCACGTTCAGCGTGCCCGGGTACGGGACCATCCCCAGCATGTCCCGGAACTGATCCACGTAACCGGACAGCGACATGTAGTAGGCGCCCTCCCCCACGCCGGAGACCACCGTCCCCCGCAGTACCCGGTGGGGCACCCCCTCCACGGCGGCCCGCAGCAGAGACGACATGCGGGCCATCTCGGCATATCCCCGGTCGGTGACGCGGATGTAGCGGCCCCGGCCGCTGGCAGTCCGGCGCACCATGCCGTCCCGCTCCAGCTCGGCCAGATGGGCGGAGGCGGCCTGCTGGGAGAGCCCCACCGCTTTGCCCAGCGCCGAAGTGGTTACGGTGACGTACGCGGATCCGCATCCGGCGGAGAGCAGGTAGGCCAGAGTCAACAAATGGTGGGTTTTGAGGAGTGCCAACTAGGGAACGCCCAAGTCTGAGAACGACGCCAGCAGCACGCCCTCGGCTTCGGCGATCTTGGCCACGCGGTGGCCTACCAGGCACTTCACGCCAGCCGTCCTGGCCCCGTTGAGGAGGCGCTGCGTCACTATCCCGTCCAAGAACATGAACCGCACGCCCGACTGGCCGGAGAGCTTGCCCACCACCTCGCTTATGGGTACGCGGAAGATCTCCTTCTCCTTCTCGTTGAGGGCGACGGCCTCCAGCGTCCCGTTGATCTTGGGATATACGGACGCGGCCAAGTCCTGCACCACCTTCTCGGCCCCGCTCAGCTCCTGGGCGGGCGCCGTGCCCGACTCGATCTGCTTCACCACCGGGCTGAGGATCTCGTCTATCCGCTGCGGGGAGAGCTCCTCCACCTCTATGTCTGGGTCGGCACGCACCTCGTGGTCCACCGAGACCACCGACTTTAGCCCCTTGAGGATAAAGCCGCCGGCCCGATCACCGTCGGTGAACGCCACTATCTTCTCCTTGGCGGAGCACAGGTCCTTGATGGAGTCGTCTATCTTGGCCCCCTCAATGGCTATGGCGTTGTCGTAGCCGGCCCTTAGCAGGTTTATGACGTCGGCGCGTCCCTCCACCAGTATTATCCACGGACTCTCATACACTCCAGACCCGCAGGTCAGTTTGGAGGGGCCGTACGCCGCAAGCTTGCCGGTGGAGCCCAAGTGGACATCCTTCAGCATTGACTCGCCCTCGCTGATGCTCTTGGTGTTCCAGCGCTTTTTGATCTCCTTGGCACGCTTCACGATGTTGTCTTTCTTGGCGGCGCGGACGTCATCTATCGACTCTAGGTGGTAACTGCAGTCGAACGGACCCACCTTGTCTATGCTCTCTATGGCCGCAGCTATGAGGGCGCAGGTGTCGATGTCGGTGCTCATGGGGAGGATGACCTCGCCGGACGTCGAGTTGCCCGACGTACGGGCGTTCACCTCAATCCTTCCCACTTTGGACTGTCTCTGCAGGTCGTTCAGGTTCATCTCTGTCCCGAGTAGACCCTCGGTTTGCCCAAAGATGGCGCCGATTATGTCCGCCCGCTCAACTATTCCATCAACTCTGAAGGAAAGCCTAACATTATACTTGGCAGCCGCCGCATGGGGCATGAATTAACCATCTCCTGATTTATCATGGCTGTCCGCCCCGACAGCCCTATATGTGGTTATCGGCGGGCGGATCCGTACGCGCTTAGGCCCAGCACGAGTATCTGTTGGCTTTTGTGGGCGTGTCTGGCATGGTTTGAGCACCATATGGCCATATCATGCCCGATATGCCTGCAAAAACTGCCAGATCCATATCGCAAAAACCCCCGAGCACCCTCTGGCGTCACGCCGGGTCTAAACCCGCACTCGGATCCGCAGTCTCCCGCCCTCCCGGCAGCCGCCTGTACGCCGTTGGAGACGGAGCCCGCATCCCCCGACATCGCCGGTTTAGTCCATACACATGGAGATGGCATGCCGTACCCTTCAGGCGCCTAGTCCGCCCCCAGCGATACCCGGTGCGTGCCGGCGCCGGAGCGGGCGGATGGCCGGTTCGACCCACCGCCGCCGGCACGCCGTACCACAACAGCCACGCATGCCTGGCACCATCACATATGATGCGGGCGGCGGCCCTCATCTTCTAATGCGCGCCACCAAGGCGGCGGCCACCAAGGACGAGACGGCGGCGGCCAGAAGCGGCGCGCGTACCGCAACGCTGTCCCACACGGCAACCATCGGCGGTTCCACGCCCTCTGGCGTGCCTGTCCATGCGCCGATGCCCGCACCGCTGTCCCATCCGTGAGACGCCGGTACCAGCACCAAGGCCACCACCATCAATACCACATAAACAGAGGCAACGGTGGCCGCGGCGGCCGCCACAGACCGACGGCAGCCGGGATCCGCCGTCCTTTGGAGCTGGGATGCCGCAAACCCGGCGGCCACTCCGACCGCGGCCCCTCCCACCGGACCCAAGGTATGCAGGAACGGAGACACCAGGGACGCGCCGGTGACTATCGCCAGAGCCGCGCCCACCGGACTGAGCGTGCGTAACACAAGCGAGAGGAGCGCCCACGACGCCACGGAGAGGGAGACGGCCAGCACCGTAACAACCACGGCGCTAATTGCCACTCCCCCGGCCGCGACGGCACCGTCCCAGCCAAACCAAGGGAGCAACAGGGCAAACGCCGCGACGGCCCACAGGAGTACGTTCCGCATCCCAGACACATCATACCAGTACCGCCCATATGCTAATTAATTTTACTAGAGTTTTGGAGTATGTATTTGAACCCAGTACGAGCACCTGGCGTTCACCGGCATGTTTGGCATGATCTGCAGGGTTCAAACGCCCTAAGCACGATATATGCGACCGCATGGTGGCAGACTACAAGCGCGATCAAGGCCGCCCAGCCTGTAGGGGTCAGCTGTATTGTGAACGTTCCCCATATCAACTGCAGCCAGCACCGGCGTCAAAACGCCACAAAAAATTGGAAAAAGGAAAAGCCAACTAGTCAGTGCTGAACGAGTGTCCGCACGAGCAGGACTTTACCACGTTGGGGTTGTTGATCTTGAAGCCGGAGCCCATAAGGCTGTCTATGTAGTCTATGTTGGCGCCCTTGAGGTGGTCTAGGCTCATGCTATCCACCAGCAGCTTGACACCGGTCTCCTCTATGACCAAGTCGTCAGCATCTGGGGCCTTCTCAAAGCCCATGCCGTACGACAGCCCCGAGCAGCCGCCGCCCTGCACGTACACGCGGAGGTACTCGGGCTTTGCGTCTTCCTCGGCCATGAACTCTTTGATCTTGGTGGCGGCCTTATCGGAGACCGTGATGAGCTTCTGAGTCTGTTCTGTTGCCATGGGTATAGTTGCGCACTCTAATTATATGAATTTTTAGAACGCCTGGATGGCGCGCCCAGGGTGTATCCGGCCGGCAAAGGGTTTAATTTCGCGCCACGCCGGGCGCAGTCGGGCTCCAGTGGTGTAGACCGGTCAAGCATTTCGCCCTTTCAAGGCGAAGATCTCGGGTTCAAAATCCACGGATGAAACTCCCGACTGGAGCACCAGAATTAAATTGGTAGTATCGGACCCCCCGTTCAGTCAACTTGGACCGAAAGAACGTGGTGGGCAACCCACTCCTCAAGACGTACGCCCCGCACATAACCAGAATCGACGAGGCGCTGGCCACCGAGATGGGAACCCATGCCGGCTCGGAGTTCCACGAGCCCCTCCTGTACTCGCTGGACGGCGGCAAGCGCATCAGGCCCCTCATCCTGACGCTCTCGGCCGAGTGCTTTGGGGAGGCCGACGAGAACGTGATGTCGGCGGCCTGCGCCGTGGAGCTCCTGCACACCGAGTCCATCATACACGACGACATCATAGACAACGAGATGCTCCGCCGGCAGAGGGAGCCCTTCCACAGAAAGTATGGGTACTATACCAGCGTTTTGAGCGGTGACTTTGTACTGGGACTCATACTCTCCATATCCTCCCGGCTGGACAACGCCCGCATAACCGCGGACTTGGCCCGCACCGCCATGCTCATGAGCGAGGGCGAGATGATGGAGAACCGGGTGGTGGAGGGCGAGGATGCCACCTTCGAGGACTACATCAAGACCATCCACTACAAGACGGCCACCGCCTTTGAGGCCGCCGCCAAGATCGGCGCCATAATGGGCGGCGGCAGCGAGAAGCAGATAGACCACACAGCCAGGTACGGACGGAACATCGGGATAGCATACCAGATCCGGGACGACCTGCTGGACTGGAAGAACGAGGACAAGATATTCAACATGCTGGTCAGGAGGAGCGCCGACCCCCGGGATGTCTTCGACGAGATGGAGGAGATGCTCAAGTACTACTCCGGCCTGGCCCGGGAGGCGCTGCTGTACATACCCTCCGGTGAGGCCAGGGCGGGGCTGGAGGGCCTCATAGGCTTTACCGTACTGAAAGCATGACGCGAGTGACGCTTCCGGATTAACCACTGATACGGGATTCGAGATCATGCAGGAGACGCTGCATGCGAGATCCGGGGGCGGCAGGTCCGGATCAGCGTACGCCCCGATACCACACCTGCGGCACGCAGCCGCCGGGCCTTTCGGCAACCCGCGGCGGCCCCTCCGCCACGCATTGCTGGTATAATCACGACAGGACGGATCACGTCATTCACTATACCTGTGTGGTACCGTTAAAATTAAATTAGTACGGTACCACGCTATCGAACGGTAGAGAGATGTCAGGTGAAATGGTTGCCACTCCCGGCTGGAACAATTTTGACTACACCCATGAAAAACAAAATTCGGGAGAATGCGCTCCATGAGACCCGAGTACATGCTGGAGATCCACCGCATCGGCCACGGGATGAACGACGTCAAGGCCACCATAAACCGCAACATCGAGCTGCAGGTGGGTGACACCGCCATATCCGGCAAGGAGGGCGAGATGATAAACATACCACTGTGGGTCGGCGAGATACTACAGAGGAGCAACTTGGCGGAGCTGGACGTGTCCGACGCGGTGACCGACCTCAAGCAGGCCCTCATAAAGGAGCAGGTCGCCGGCGAGTACCAGATGGCCACCCTGGACGAGCGGTTCTACATACGGCTGCGGCACCAGATGAAGGGGCTGGACCGGCACGACCGCGACGGCGTGGAGGGCATAATGATGGAGCTGGTCCGGATGCGCCGTGGCAAGATAGTGCGCCTGGCCGACTCCAGCCGACTCACCGGCGAGCTCAAGTCAAAGATTACAATAGAGGAGAGGCTGCTCTACGGGTCGATCAGCCGGCAGGGCGGCGCGTTCGAGGCGATGGTGACCAAGAATGAGTGAGACCGAGACCGCCGAGTACACCGACGACGGCCTCTCTGACGCCGTCAAGATGTTCCTGTCCCGCCACAAGGAACGGGACGGCAGCTACAAGTATCTGGACCAGATAGACGGCATGATGCCCAAGGGCGCCAAGTACATCGTCATAGACTACAACGACCTGGTTGTCGAACCCAAGATAGAGAGGCACTTCCACCGGGAGCCGGATCGAATACTGGATGCCTTCGCCCGGGCCATCGGGGACGTGCTGCGGACCAGGTTCCCCGGGTACGCCGAGAGCATAAGGGGTTCGATACGGGCGCGCATCGCCAACTTCCCGCTCCATCGCAGCCTCCGGCAGATAAACGCCGAGACCATAGGCCGCATAACCAGCGTCTCGGGGATGGTGGTCCGCGCCTCCGAGGTCAAGCCCCTGGCCCAGGAGCTGGTATACAGGTGCCCGGACAACCACAAGACCACCGCCATGCAGACCCAGGGGATGACGGTCAACACGCCGGCAGTCTGCGCCAACTCCGACTGCAAGCACCGCAACCTCACCATGATCCCCAAGGAGAGCCACTTCATCGACTTTCAGATACTGCGGTTGCAGGAGCTACCCGAGGACCTGCCGCCGGGCCAGATACCCCACTACATAGACATCAACATAAAGCAGGACCTGGTGGACAATGCCCGCCCCGGGGACCGCGTCAT
This sequence comes from Nitrosopumilaceae archaeon, assembly GCA_021296165.1. Taxonomy (GTDB): domain Archaea; phylum Thermoproteota; class Nitrososphaeria; order Nitrososphaerales; family Nitrosopumilaceae; genus VYCS01. Next base: position 7,544 of record JAGWAW010000008.1, read on the forward strand.
ACTGACCGGGGTGGTCAGAATAGAGCAGGAGCCGGTAAGGGGCGTCGCGCAGGGAAACAGCGGGCTGCACCGCCTCCGCATAGAGGGCAACAACATCGAATTTTTGGGTGGCAGGGGTTCCAAGACCGCCCGCAAGATAGAGCGGGAGGAGATATCCCCCGAGGAGGAGAAGATAATCCAGGGGCTGGTGCACAGCCCCGGCATATACGAGAGGCTGGTGGAGTCCTTCGCCCCGCACATCACCGAGCACCAGACCGTAAAGGAGGCCATCCTGCTGCTGATAGTCGGATCCAACCAGAGGCAGCTGGCCGACGGCACCAAGAGCCGGGGGGACATCAACATCTTTCTGGTCGGGGACCCCGGAACGGCCAAGTCCGAGATGCTCAAGTTCTGCGCCCGGATAGCGCCCCGGGGGCTGTACACCAGCGGGCGGGGGAGCACGGCAGCCGGCCTGACGGCCGCCGTCGTGAAGGACAAGACCGGCATGATGATGCTGGAGGCCGGCGCCGTAGTCCTGGGCGACCAGGGGATGGTCTGCATAGACGAGTTCGACAAGATGAAGCCCGAGGACAGCTCGGCCCTGCACGAGGTCATGGAGCAGCAGTCGGCCAGCATAGCCAAGGGCGGCATAGTCGCCACGCTCAACGCCCGCACCTCCATACTGGCCGCCGCCAACCCCATCGGCGGCCGGTACGACACCTTCAAGACCATAATAGACAACGTCAGGACGCCCATCCCCCTCCTGACCCGCTTTGATCTGATATTCATAATACGGGACGTGGCCTCGGTGCAGCGGGACGAGCGGATAGCCCGGCACATACTGGCCCGGCACACCAACCGGGGGTTCTCCAACCGTAACGCCATCGACCCGGACATCCTGACCAAGTACTTTGCGTACTCCAAGCGGTTCCGGCCGGAGATGACCGCCGAGGCCGAGAAGGTCATACTCAAGTACTATCTGGACATGCGAAAGGGCGAGTCCAGCGAGACCATAAACGCCACCCCCCGGCAGCTGGAGGGGATAATACGGCTCTCGACGGCCCGCGCCCGGCTGCTCATGAAGGACACGGTGGATACCGAGGACGCCGAGCGCGCCATATACCTGCTGAACCGCTCGCTGGAGGAGGCCGGGTATGACCGGGAGGCCGGCAAGGTGGACATCATGGTGCTGCACGGCAAGGGCAGCGAGAGGCTGACCAAGCTGCAGCTCTTCATGGACATACTCAAGAGCCTAGAGGGCGACAGTAAGATACCCGTCTCCGAGGAGGATCTGCTGGCCGAGCTGGTCAAGACCGACAAGTTCGACATGGACGGCGCGCGGGACTACCTGAGGAAGATAAAGCGGGAGGGAAATATTTATGAGCCCAAGTCCGGCCACTACAACACTGCATTATGAGGGCTTCTGATCTTGGCCTCTCTCAGGAGTCGACCGACTGCATAGTAAGGTACGGCGCAGAGACGCTGTACGAGCCACAGGCCACCGCAGTGGAGGCGGGGCTGCTGGAGGGCCGGAGCGTACTGGTGGCGGCGCCCACCGCCAGCGGAAAGAGCCTGGTGGCCATTTTAGCCATGCTGGCCATGCTGGAGGGCGGCGGCCGGCGGGCCGTCTACCTGAGCCCGCTGCGGGCGCTGGTCTCCGAGAAGCGTATCGAGTTCGCCGCCATGGGAAAGGCGCTCTCCCGCGCCGTAAAGGTCTCCGCGTCCACCGGCGACCTCAACGCCCGGGACCGGCTGGTGGGCAACGTCATGTGCATGACCAACGAGAGAATGGACCTGGCCCTGCGGAAGGGCGAGTCGTGGTTGGAGGAGGTGGACCTGGTCATCGCCGACGAGATACATATGGTGGGCGACCCCTTCCGTGGGCCCACCCTGGAGATGGTGCTGACCCTGCTGAACGACGGCAACCGGCAGATGGTGGGGCTCTCGGCCACCATATCCAACGCCCCCGAGATCGCCCGGTGGCTGGACTGCCGGCTGGTCAGCAGCACCTGGAGGCCCGTAAAGCTCACCGAGGGCGTGTACGACGGCTCGCGCGTGGAGATGGCCGGCGGCGCCGGGTTCGAGGTGCGGTCCAGTTCCCGGGGAGCGGCCGTGGACCTGGCGCTGGACAGCGTTGCCAAGGGGGGCCAGGCGCTGATATTCGTGAACACGCGAAAGGGAGCCCCCTCGCAGGCGGGCAGGGCGGCGGCGGCCGTCTCCCGCATGCTGGAGCCCGACCACAAAAAGGAGCTGCAGGCCATATCCGGGAGGGTGATCAAGAACGGCGAGAACACCGGGCTGGCCGACGAGCTGGCCGCCCTGATCGGGAAGGGCGTGGCATTCCACCACGCCGGCCTCAACGAGAAGTGCCGCCGCCTCGTGGAGGACGGCTTCCGGGCGGGGCACATCCGGGTGCTGGCCGCCACCCCCACCCTGGCCGCCGGCGTCAACCTGCCCGCCCGACGGGTCGTGATAGCCAGCCTGGGCCGGTACGACGGCCGGTACGGCCGGAACATGCCCATCAGCGTGATGGAGTACAAGCAGTTCTGCGGCAGGGCCGGGCGGCCCCAGTACGACGACATAGGCGAGGCCATCGCGGTGGCCGAGGGGGACCCCCGGGAGGCGATGGAGCGGTATGTCCTGGGGGAGCCCGAGAGGGTGGAGTCGGCCCTGCACCACCGCCTGGGGGTGCACGCCCTGAGCCTGGTGGTCGCCGAGCCGGGCATCACCGCCGACGCCCTCCAGATATTCTTCGACGGCACGCTGGGAGGCGCCCAGCGGGGGAGTATGGAGATGTCCGAGCCACTGCGCGACCTGGAAAGGCTGGGGATGGTGGAAACATACGGCAAGAGGTACTCGGCCACCAGGCTGGGGGAGATCACCAACAGGCTGTACCTGGAACCGGAGACGGCCGTCAGGTTCCTGGAGGTGGTGGAGAGTGCGGCAGGGGGGCAGCACACCCTGACGTTCCTGTACGAGATCATGTCATGCTCGGAGTTCTTTCCGGTGCTGCCCCTGCGCGTCGCCCAGCGGGGCGCCGCATACAAACTGGTGGAGAGGTACGGCGACCAGGCCGTCTGGTACGTGGATCCGGAGGATGTCTCGCGGAGCCTGCTGGGCCTGTTTGGCTGGATAGACGAGGAGACCGAACAGGAGATATCGGAGCGGTACGGCATCGAGTCGGGGGACACGCACCGCGCCGTCGAGTCGGCGCGGTGGCTGCTCCGGTCCATGGCTGACATAGCCACGTACGCCCGCCTGCCGGACGTGCACAGGGAGCTGGAGACGCTCCGCACCCGGGTCATATACGGAGTGCGCAAGGAGCTGGTGCCCCTGGTGTCCATAAGGGACGTGGGACGGGTGCGCGCCAGGGCACTGTACCGGGCCGGCGCCAGGAGCCCGGCGGACGTGGCCGCCATGCCCCTGGACAGGATACGGTCCGTGTGCAGGGTGGGCCCGGGCGCGGCCCGGCGCATCCAGTCGGGACGGTGAGGGGGTGGACCCATACGCGCACCTAATGTTTGGAGGAGCGGGCGCCGGAGCGGCGTTCCTGGCGGTGTACCTCATGGTGCCCCCCCTGGCGCGGCGCCTGGAGGCTAGGGGCATGTGCGTCCCCGACGTCATGAAGAAGGGTTGTCCGCCGGTGGCCCGGCCCGGTGGCCCGGCCATACTGGCGGGGCTGGCGGCCGGATGTATCCCCCTGGCATGGCACGCGGGCGGCTGGGGCGTGCCGGCCATGCTGCTCACCATCTCAGCGGCATGCGCCATAGGATACGTGGACGACCGGCGGGTCATGGCGGGGTGGTTCAAGCCGGTGGCCCTCTGCGCCGCGGCCCTGCCCCTGATACTGGCCGGTCCGTACGACACCTCGCTGGAGTTCCCGCTGTTCGGGGCCGTCCACATCCCCGTGCTGTACCTGGGCGTGATACTGGCGGTGGTGTCGACCACCGGCAACACCGTAAACTCCATAGACGTGATGAACGGGGTGGCCAGCGGGTACGTGGCCATGGCGGCGGGGGCCGTCTGCGTCGTGCTGGCCGTACTGGGCCGCTGGGACGCGCTGGCTTTTGGAGCGGTGCTGCTGGCCGCGTCCCTGGCATTCTACAGGTACCACCGCCTGCCCAGCCGGATATTCCCCGGAGACTCCGGGGCGCTGGCGCTGGGCGTGACGTACGGGTGCCTGGCCATATACGGCGGGGTGGAGGTGGTCGCTGCCGTGGCCATGCTGCCGGCCATCGCCAACTCGTTCTTCTTCCTGCACAGCGTGCGCCGCATAGTGGAGCACCGGCAGATAGGCCGCGCCGCCGTGGTCCGGGACGACTCGCTGAGGCTGGGCGACTCCGGCGACCCCGGCGCCCCCGTTACGCTGGTTCGCCTCATACTGCGCCGCGGCCCGATGACCGAGGCGCAGGTGGTGCGGGAGATATTCAGGCTGGGCGCCTTCTCGTCCGGGCTGGCCGTCCTCACCGGCCTCATGATGGTATCATGAGGATCTACGCGCTTCTGGTCGGCATGTGGGCGCTGATAATACTGGGGGGCGGGCTGGCAGTCATGGTGCTAGGCCCGCTGGACTTGGGCCCGGAGAACGCGGGGCTGAATCCCATAGTCAAGGCAATCGCCGCCGTCCTGATGGTGGTGCTGTGGGTGGTGGTGCTGGTGCGCATGATGAAGTACATCCTCAGGCGCTGAGGCCCCCATCCCATCAATCCCAAAGATACGGGGGACATCCCATGATGAGGCAGATCATGCGCCGAGGTTCCAGGGCCGGCCCCGCAGGGTCACCTTCTCGGGCAGGCCCTGCAGGCCCCGCAGGTGGTCCATCTCGGCGGCGCGGTTCCGCAGATCATCTGGCAGCAGCACGGGTATCCCCTCAGATATCATGTAGAAGCGGCCGCACTCTGTGCAGTACAGGACTCCCTCCATGATGGGGTCGGCCCCCCCGTCCCCGTGCAGCTCCAACGGGTGGTGCTTGTCCATGGGGCAGGCCAGCATGTCCAGGAATGACTTGTTCATCGCAGATCCAGATACACGGGAACTCCCCGCCTCCCCGATAAAAGCGCAGCTTTGGCTATCTCGGTGACGCAGACAGCCTCGTGCGGTGTCACCACATTGTGGTCCCCGCCTGCCGCCGCCCCCAAGAACGCCGCAATCTCGCCGGCCAGCGGCTCCCCCTCAGAGGTGGGCACCGGCTCGCCGTCCACCCGGACCGTCCTCTCCACAAAGTCACCGGTGACCACCGCCTCGGCGAACGCCGCCCGGAACATACGGGAGCGGCCCGGCGAGAGCCAGTTGCACGCTATGACGGCGGTGCGGCTGCCCGCGTACCCCAGCATTATGGTGGCAAAGTCCTCATGTGTGTGGGAGACCCGGCCGGACCGCGCAAAGACCACCTGCGGCATCTCCCCGAAGAGCCAGTTTGCCGTGTCTATGTCGTGGACGGCCGTGTCATATATGATGCCGACGTCCTTGATATGGAGTGGTATGCGGTTCTCCCGGTGGAACTCCAGCAGGACGAGCTTGCCGTACCTGTCGCGCGCCACTATGTCGCGGATCGACTCCACCGCCGGGTTGAACCGCTCTATGTACCCGCAGGTCAGCACCGTGCCGGCTCGCCGCGCCATGGCCGCCAGCTCCTTTCCCTCGGCCGGCTCGTACGTGAAGGGCTTCTCCAGCAGGACGTGCTTGCCGCACCCTATGAGCGTGCGGCCCATCTTGGCGTGGGTGGTGGTGGGAGTGGCCACCACCGCCGCCTCGAATTGCTCCGCGGAGATCATCTCGTCCAGCGAGGCGTAATGGGGCACGCCGTACCTCTCCCCGTACGTTTTTGCGAGGGCCACGTCCGCGTCGCATATGGCGCACAGCGCCCCGGCGTCATGGAGAACACGGGCATGGTTCTTGCCCCAGCCGCCCACGCCCACCAGGGCCGCCCGCACGCTATGTATCATGCTGGGTACACCGGGGTGAGCCATCCGTCGGATGCGTTCCCCCGTCCGGCTACCGCGTCGGCGTACGCCTCCATTATGGAGCGGGTGACCGGTCCGGGTCCCTGGCCTACGGCGCGGCCCCCCACCGAGGTTATGGGCACCACCTCGGCCGCCGTGCCCGTCAGGAAGATCTCCTCGGAGGTGTGCAGCTCGCCGGGTGAGACGCGGCGGAACTCGGCGGGTATGCCCAAGCTCTTGGCCAGCCGCACCACCGTATCCCGGGTGATGCCGTCCAGCGCCGAGGAGGCGCGGTCGGGTGTGATCAGGCGGCCATCCTGGACGAGAAAGATGTTGGCCCCCGGCGCCTCGCTGACGTTGCCGGCCTGGTCCAGCATTATGGCCTCCTCGTAGCCGCTCTTCTGCGCCTCGATTGTGGCGTATATGGAGTTGAGATAGTTGCCGGACATCTTGGCCTGGGTTGGGGTGGAGGCGTCGTTGAACCGCCGGCACGACACCACCCCTACCGATATCCCCCCGTTGTTGAAGAGCTTGTCCAGCGGGAACACGATTACGGCGAATCTGGTGGGCGCCTCCGGCCTGACGTACAGGCTTATGCCCCACTCCCCCACGAAGAAGAAGGGTCGGATGTATGTGGACTCCCGAAGTCCGTTTCGGGCGCACGTTCCGGTTATCGCCCGGGCTATATCATCGTCGGTGTACGTGGTCGCCATGTCATAGAACGAGCCGGAGCGCTTCAGGCGCCGTATGTGGTCGGCCAGCCGGAATACGTACAGGTTGTCCCCGTTCCAGTACGCCCGGATCCCCTCGAAGGCCGCCGTGCCGTAATGGAGTGCGTGCGTGGTGACGGGCACCGTCGCCTCGCTCAAGTCGACGAACTTGCCGTCCAGCCAGACGGTGCGGCAGGGCGTGACTCCCATGGCGGGGTGACGAGGCGCCAAACAGTATTAATGTTGAGACGCATATTCAGTCCTCGTGAATTTTGGGCGCGCCGCCCGCATTCCTGACGCCGGCGCGCGCCGCCACCGGCGTCAATGTCGATGCGCGCCGCACCACGACGCAACGCGCCGGGGTCTGCTCGGATCTGCGCGGAGTACCCTCACGCCAGCACCATGAGCGGCGGGCATGCCAGACACGCCAGGCGGCAAGGCCCGCCCCCCTTTTATCGGGCGCGGGCCACCGCATGTCATGAGCGGCCCGGGCATCCTGCGGACGGGCATGGCCGCCCTGGACGAATTCCTGGGCGGATCCCTGCCCCGGGGCATAATCCTAGACGCGTATGGGCCCGGCGGGTCCGGCAAGAGCCAGCTGCTCATGCAGGCGGCCGCCGGGGCAGCCGCCGCCGGATGCCGGGTCGCGTTCGTGGACACCACCGGCGCCTTCAGGCCCGAGCGCGTGCTGCAGATGAGCCCAGTCCCCGGCATACTCCACAATATAGGCGTGCTCCGGGCAACCAGCGTCGCCGAGCAGGTGGCCGCCCCGGCCATAGCCGGGGACGCTGACTTGCTGATCCTGGACAACATAACGGACCTCTTCTCGTACGAGTACTCCGGGGAGGAGAAGGCTCCCGCCCGGGGCCGCGAGATGGCCGCCCACATGCGGGAGATTGCCCGGTGGGCCATCGCATCCAACGCGGGAGTAATGGTGGCCAACACGGTGCGCCGGGCCGGCGACGGCAACGTGGAGAGCATGCGGCGGGTCGTGGACCTATACACCCACGTCAAGCTGCGGCTGTCCGGCGGCCCAGAGTACGTGGCCGAGTGCAGCAGGTGGGACGCCAGGGAGCGGTTCGGCTACACCATACATGCGGGCGGGCTCAGATCCGGGCCGATGGGCGGCGATGCGCCCTAGCCCGCGCCGCAGCGGCGAGTCCTAGGCGTTCCACGGCACCCTGCCGGTTTCCTCCACCACGGCCAAGCCCAGCGCCATATAGGCCACCAGCGACACCAAAGACGAGGCGGCCCCCACCAGAAGGCAGTTGCGCCCCATCGTACTGCCCGAGCCACGCAGGAGCAGCCAGGCGGCCACGCCACCCAGCACGCCGAACAGCACCGGCAGGACATACAGGGCGGGGTGGGGTCGCAGCAGCACGGGAGTCATTCCAGCCCGCCCATATTAGACATTACGGGGACGGAGACGCCCAAAGGGATAACCAATTTATTCGGTGCCGCCTCCACGCGCCACATGTACGAGGCCATCCCCGTTATCGTCCCGGCTCTCTTCGTGATAGGCGTGGTGGGTGCGCTAATCTATGGCAGGTCGCACCGGAATACCAAGTGAGGTACGGGCCCTCTTCTCCAAGATGGGCTTTGGCACCATGACACACATACAGGAGAAGGCGGTCCCCCGCATACTGCAGAAGCGCGACTGTCTGGTCATAGCCCCCACCGGCTCGGGCAAGACCGAGTGCGTTGCCATACCCATGTTCCATATGATCAAGCCGTACCGGAGCGGCTGCCGCATACGCTGCGTCTACATCACCCCCCTGCGCGCCCTCAACCGGGACGTCTTCGGCCGCATGACCAGGTACGCCGAGGAGATGGGCCTCACCATCCAGATACGGCACGGGGACACCCCCCAGAGCGCGCGGCGGCGCATAGCCCGCTCTCCCCCCGACGTGCTGGTGACCACCCCCGAGACCGCCGTGGTGCTGCTCTCGCAGCCGGATATGCTCAAGGCCCTCTCCGGGCTGCAGTGGGTCGTGATAGACGAGGTGCACGAGCTGCTCCCCGGCAAGAGGGGCTCCCAGCTGTCCGTAACCCTGGAGAGGCTCCAGATGAACTCCGCATACCCGCTGACCCGCGTGGGGCTCTCGGCCACGGTGGGAAGCCCCCTGGAGGCCGCCAAGATGGTGGCCGGAGCCCGGCGCAAGTGCCTGATACTCCGCGACGCGGCGGTGCGGCGCTACGACGTGAAGATACTGCTGGAGAAGGGAGGCATGCCAGCGGCGGCCGACGCCGTCCTCTCCCACATATCCAAGTCCAAGATAACCTCGCCGGTGCTGCTCTTCGCCAACTCCCGCGGCGAGGCCGAGACGCTGGCCTCCATACTAAAGGACAAGTCCCGCATGCCCGTGGAGCTCCACCACGGCTCGCTGTCCAAGCAGACCCGGGAGGAGACCGAGTCCATGCTGCGCGAGGGGGGCCGGGGGATAGTGGTGTGCACCTCCTCGCTGGAGCTGGGCATCGACATGAGCTCCGTGGACACCGTGGTGCACTACGAGTCCCCGCGGCAGGTCTCCAGGCTGGCCCAGAGGCTGGGCAGGAGCCGCCACGGGGTCGGGCGGGCGGCCTCCGGGCTGATAATCGCCCCCGACGGCAACGAGTCCATGGAGGCCCGCGCCATACTGGACCGAGCCATGCGGGGCGACGTGGAGCCGCAGAGCCCACACCTGGCCCCGCTGGACGTTCTGGCGCACCACCTGGTGGGCCTGCTGTACCAGGAGGGCCCCACCGCCATACACCGGGCGCTGGAGATGGCCCGCGCCGCCCACCCCTTCCGGGAGACCGCCGAGGAGGATGTCATGGCCATACTGGATATGCTGGAGGAGAACAGGGTGGTTATGGTGGACCGCCGTTCGGGCACCTACCAGCAGGCCAGCCGCACCTTCTGGTACCACCTGGAGAACCTCTCCACAATCCCCGACACGGTACGGTTCAGGGTGTTCGACGTGGCCAGCAAGAAGACCGTGGGAAGCCTGGACCAGCAGTTCGTCGGCGACCACGGGGAGGCCGGCAACATATTCGTGCTGCGGGGATCCCGGTGGAAGATACTCGGGGTCGACGAAAAGTCGTCGGTGGTGAACGCCGAGCCCTTCCCCGGCGGGGAGACCACCATACCCTACTGGGAGGGCGAGAGCATACCCGTCGACATGGCCACCGCATCCATGGTGGGCGGCATACGAAGGGATCAGAACGTGCTCATAGGCGGCGTGGCGCCCGACGCGGATACCATACTGGCCGAGGCAGGCGGGCACGACCGGGTGGTGCTGCACGCCTGCTTCGGCACCAGGATAAACCTGACGCTGGCGGCCCTGCTGGCCGAGACCATATCGGCGTCCGGCGTCTCTAGGGTGCAGGCGCGCAGCGACGCCTACCGCATATACCTGGCAGGATCTGGCCGCATAGACGAGGGCGCTGTCCGCGGGGCGCTGGAGTCCCCCTTCGACCTGCGGGACACCATAGGGGCGGCCGTCTCCGGCAGCCACAACCTCAACTGGCGGGTGTGGAACGCCGCCAAGAGGTTCGGCGTACTGCGGCGCAGCGACGCATACGAGCGGCGCCGGGCCGCGTTCATACGCTCCAGGTACGAGGGAACCCCCCTGGTCGCCGAGGCCCTCCGGGAGCTCATCCACGACAGGTACGACATAGGGGGCGCCGAGGCCGTGCTGTCCAGGGTGCGGGACGGGTCGATAGCCGTATCCTGGGTCGTGGTGGACAGGTTCTCGGATCTGGCCGAGCCGGTCCTGGAGCACGCCTCCGGGTACCGGCCCGGCTCCGCCATAGACCCCGAGATACTGGGCATGCTAAAGCGCAGGCTGTACGGCACCCAGCACCGACTGATATGCGCCCGGTGCGGCCGGTGGCAGCGGACCGCCGAGACGTCCCAGATAACCAGCATAGGCTCCTGCCCCAGGTGCGGGGCCCGCCAGATAACTGCCACCTACTACTCCGATCACGAGCTGGCCGGCATAATAGCCCGCAGGCGCGACGGCGGGAACACAACCCCCGAGGAGGACGCCAAGTACAAGCGGGCCTGGAAGGTGGCCTCGCTGGTGGAGACCTTCGGCACCGCAGCGATAGTGGTGCTGTCCGGGTACGGGGTGGGCGCCGAGACGGCGGGTCGAATACTGCGGGACATGGTGGACGAGGAGTACATGTTCCGGCAGATATACGAGGCCGAGAGGCGGTACGTGACCACTAGGGCGTACTGGGACGACCGATAGGAGATATGGTCGAGTATGCCGTAAGCACCAGGTCCACCCTGCCCTCCATTCCGTGCCGGGCGTTGACACCCGTCACCGACACCACAGAGCCCTTCTGGCACTTGTCTGACATCTTGGCCTGATTGCGCCACCCCTTGATCCACACCTCACCGGTGTCGTCGCAGGCGTATATCTCCAGAAGCTGAATGGTCTCGCCCGACTTGGTTTGGATGTCGCGCACCGCGGGATCTTTCAGCACGGTCACTTCCACGCAGTAGTCCCCGCCGGGATCCGTCTTGTCCAGCTTGGTGCGCATATCCCCCACGCCCGGTATGGCAACGTCATCGTCCATCCGGCGCAGGTACGCATCCTCGCTCAGGGTGACGGACTTGCCGTACGCCTTTGTGGGCATGCACTCTATTATGTCACCGGCCTGGCACTCCCGGGAGTGGTCGGCCCCGTCGGTCACAAAGAAGATGTTCTTCTCCGAGTCCACGCACAGCATCATCATGTCCCCCGCCCGGTCTCCCCTCACCTTGGAGAGTACCCGGAGCTTGAGCGGCTCCATGGTGTCGCTGCCGTCCGTCCTTACTATGGTAGACTCGTTGCCGTGCACCTCCAGCCCCGAACCTGTCCGCTTTGCCCTCACGCCCAGCAGGCGGACCTTTGCGCCGTGGGGTATCATCCTGGGAACGCTGGCATCATCCTGCCCCCATATCACGACCCGGTAGCTCTCACCGTTGAGCCCCCGCAGGCGCATTCTCAATGCCTTGCCCGGCTGCCCCCGGGAGTTGGTAAAGTTCATGGTGCTCAGCATTCCGTCCAGCGTGCCGCCTACGGCAACATCCTTGTCTGCCTCCGTCAGAGCCCCCACATCTTTGGTCATGCCATCCATTCCGGGCACCCCGGGAAGATCGTCCAGCATGGTTATGGCCGCGTCAGTCCCCAAGTTTATGACCGGAGATCCGGAGAGATCCGCCTTGATGTAGGCGCCCGTGAGCCGCACCGCGTCCCCCGGCTCCAGAGAGTCCAGCAGCTCCTCGGTGACCATCGTGTCCCAGAGCTTGGCGGAGCAGGTGGCGTCGGCATCATATACGGTCATCATGCGCATCTGGAACGGCCTGCCGTCCCTGCTGTTGAACTCCCGGATGGGCGACACGGACATGACCTTTACCTCCAGCGTCACCCCCTTGGCCCCGGTGTACAGCTCCTTTATGGTGGACTGGGTGCTCAGGCTCTCGGTCAGCTCCACCCCCTCGTCGGATGCCACCAGGAATATGGCTCCCTCATCTGTGAGGTAACCGGCGCCGATCTTGTCCTTTTTGGCCTGAATCCTGGTCATCACTTCGTCCCGTGACAAGTGGGGACAGGCAGCCAGCAGTTGGGACATTAACGCTTCCGCTTTCACGGGGGGGAGTGCCGAGCGGCTCATAATAAGACTTACGCCGGGCGTGGCCTTGTCCAAAAATCTGCGACAATATGATCATGAACCCACACCCGCTGCCAAGGCCCGCTAGGGACCGAAAGGCAT
>JAGWAW010000128.1 GCA_021296165.1 Nitrosopumilaceae archaeon
ACGACCACGGGGAGTTTGATCCCCACGTCTGGCTGGATCCGGTCCTGGCCGTACAGCAGGTGTACAACATACGGGACGCCCTGGCGGCGGCCGACCCGGACAACGCCGGAACCTACGGGCAGAACGCCGCCGCATACGCCTCTCAGCTGGACAGACTGCACAACGAGTACGCCGCGACGTTGTCCGACTGCCAGCACGACACGATAGTCACTCTCCATGCGGCCTTCGCCTATCTGGTCGAGCGGTACGGCTTTGAGACGGTCTCGCTCTCCGGCATAGCGGGCACCGAGACGGTCTCGACCGCCGACATCGTCAACCTGGTCGAGTACGTGCAGGCCAACGACATAGAGTACCTGCTGGGCGATGACATTCTAGATACGCGCGCTCTCGAGGTGATTGCCGATGAGACGGATGCGCAGGTGCTCACCCTCAGCCCCATCGAGGGGATCGGCACCGAGGAGTTCGAGTCCGGCGCCACCTACCTCGGCAAGATGAGGGAGAACCTGGAGGTTCTCAGCCGCCCCGCAGCGATGTCGGGTCCGTCCAGAATAGCATGGTTAATAAGGGAATCGAGATGCAGGTGTAGATATTTAACGTTTGAGGGGATTTCTTGAACTGATCGGAGTTATAAGAGACAGGGGTGGGTGTTTTTGAAAAAAAATACTTTGTTTGTATGATAATTTGTGTTCTAACCTTAAATACACATTAATTTCTACATGTGTTATGACATGCAAAGGTATATGCACTAGGTACAAGGCCCAGAAACCAGTGGGTACCGGCAGGTACGCATCTGGTCAGAGACGCTGCCAGATATGCGAGATCTTCATCAAGTGGGAAGGTCTGTGGTGCCCGTGCTGCGGATATAGGCTGCGAACCAAGCCTAGAAACCTCAAGTACAAAGCTAAGCTGCGAGCCAGGGTGGAGGCGGAGGCCGACTCCCAAGGGGTAGAGCAGATAGCGGTTCCGACATAGTACGGGTTTGAGGCGTTGAGCTCTCCACGCGGATTTGGCGAGAGGACCGTCAGCGTGGAGGGCCGTACTTTTTCTTTATGTGTGATAAGGTTCAGCAACGGGTGCTTTGTGGCGGTTACCGAGGGGGAGGTGCGGCTGGGCTCGCTGACCGTCTCGCTGTACAACCGCACCACGACGGTGACTACCCAGGTCATACCCTCCCGGTCAGGCTCGCTCTTCATGAGGCTGGCCGCAGAGCGGCTCGCCGTCAGGACGGACGGGGTGGCCATCTTATCGGTGAACGTGCTGTCCGACATACCCACCGGCGCGGCCAAAGAGATAATGAGGGAGATGGACGGGATGGTGTCGTGACTCCGGGGATCCGGGATTATCTGGAAGCGGTGGAGGCAGGCGGCGGGCTGGCTAGGGTGCGCCGCGCCGTCTCGGCCAGGTACGAGGCGGCGGCGGTGACCGCCCGGGCCGAGGGTGGCCCCGCCCTGCTGTTTGAGGACGTGGAGGGCAGCTCGTACCGGATGGCGACCAACCTGGTGGGAACACGGGAGCGGTTCGCCCTGGCGCTGGGCACAGTGCCCGACTCGATACATGATACCATGCTGGTGGCCATAGACGGGGCGCGGACCGAACACCGCACCGCCCCGGCCGCCTTCGCTCAGAATGCGTCGTCCGTTCTGGGCGACATGCCCATAGCGACGCACTTTGAGAAGGAGCCAGGACCGTTCATCGCCTCCTCGGTCGTCTTTGCGTCCAACCCAGAGACCGGGCGGCAGAACACCTCGTTCCACAGGATGATGCCCCTAGACGAGGGGCGGCTCACCATCCGCATGGTGGAGGGTAGGCACCTGCACCGGTGCTTCACGCATGCCGCCGAACACGGCGAGGACCTGAGGGTGGCCGTGGTGGTGGGGGTGCACCCGGCCATGCTCATAGCGGGGGCCTACCAGGCCGGGTGGGGCGAGGAGGAAATGGGCGTGGCCGGCGCCCTGCTGGGCGGCGGCCTAGAGATGGCTCCGTTGGAGTGGTCGGGGCTGAGTGTCCCGGCCTCAGCCGAGATCATCATGGAGGGGCGCATATTGCACGATGTGACACATGAGGAATGGATGGTGGAGATGCTGCAGACGTACGACTACCGGCGGGAGCAGCCCGTCTTCCAGCTGGAGCGGCTGTACCACCGTGATGAGCCCATATACCACGACATACTGCCCGGGTACGGGGAGCACAGGCTGCTGATGGGCATGCCCGTCGAGTCCAAGATAAACGGTCTGTTGAGGGGCGCGGCGCCGGAGATCTCGGCCACGCTGAGCCAGGGCGGGTGCAGCTGGCTACACGCGGTAGTACGGATACGAAAAGAGGAGGGCACCGACGTGCCGGACATAATACGCCGAACGTTTGAGGCGCACCGCTCCCTGAAGATGGTGGTGGTGGTAGACGAGGACATAGACCCCGACGATGCCGCCTCGGTGGAGTATGCCATGGCCACCCGCTTCCAGGCAGACCGGGATGTCGTGATATGGCGGGACGTAAGGGGCTCCAGCTTGGACCCCTCCAGTGACCAGAAGAACTTGAGGACGGCCAAGATAGGAATCGACGCCACCGTCCCATTGGACAAGAGGCCGGAGGGGTTTGAGATGGCCCGCATACCGGGCATGGAGTCCGTACACTTGGATGAGTACACTGCACGGGGGTAGCCATTGGCAGGGTGCGCCATTGACCGCCCTCTGGCATTTTCAGAATCCACGTGGCGGCACCAATGTAGGGTATCAGACGTACCTCCTGCGGCCAAAGGGAGGGCGCCCGCCGAGCCGCCATCCGGGCAGGGGTCTTGAGGCGGCCGCCTACCCGGCGGGCCGCCCCTAGGCGCTGATCCGGCGGGCCGCCCGGAGCCGGCGGTCACGTACGGTAAACACCAAGTGCACCACCACCAGGTACACCACCAAGAGCAGGACTATGGTGCCAGACGGGGCCCAGTCCAGCCCATATGATGCGAATATGCCGCAGACAACCGAGGACGCCGATATTGCCGTCGATATCAATATGGTGGCCTTGAAACCCCGGCCAAACTTGGCCGCCGTTATGGTGGGCAGCACTATCAGCGCCGTAATCAACAGTATCCCGGTCAGCCTCATCGCTGTCACCACCACGACGGCAGCCACCGCCACAAAGAGGTAGTTCAGGGCTGTGGTCTGTATGCCGGATATACGGGCCAGTTCCTCGTTGAAGGTTATGAAGAGGAGGCGGCGGTACAGTATGCAGAGCAGCGCCAGCACCACCGCGCTAATGCTCAGTATGGTCGTCATGTCCTCGGTGCCTACCAAGACTATGCTTCCGAACAGGAAGCTGAAGAGATCCACCGTAAAACCGCCGCTTATACTGATTATTATTATGCCCACTGAGAGACCCGTGACCAGCGTCACGGCAACGGCCACCTCGCCAGGTATGTTGGTGCGCTTGCGCAGCTTTTCTAGCCCGATGCTGCCCAGCACCGCCACTGCCAGAGCGGTCCATATGGGATGTGTGCCTACGAACATGCCGGCGGCTATGCCGCCAAACGCCACGTGGGCGATGCCGTCGCCGAACAGGGCCAGCCTACGCATGACCAGAAAGGCCCCCACGAACGAGCATATGGCCGATATGGCTACTCCGGAGACCAGCGCCCGCTGTATGAACCCGTACTCCAGTATCTCCAGTACCATGCGCTACACCCCATTGGTGTGTCCGCCGGCGTGCATGGACGCCTCCGTGTACATCCTGACGCGGTCCCTGTCGGCAAAGAAGGTATCCGTACCGCCGTGGTATATCCGCGACCGGTTAAGGAACATCACGGTGCTGGTATGCTCTCGGAGCGTGGCTAGGTCGTGCAGGGATATGATCACAGTAGTATTATGTTTTCGGGCAGCCTGCCGTATTGCCGAGTATACCAGCGACTTGGACTCCATGTCCATGTTGCTCACCGGCTCGTCCATGATCATAAGCAGGGGATCCCTTACCAGCGACTGGGCGATGAATACCCGCTGCCGCTGTCCGCCGGAGAGCTCTCCTATGCGGCGGTCCCTCACGGATGACAAACCTACCGTCTCTAGGGCGCTATCCACCATCTCACGCTCGGTGACGGACCGTTTGGGGCATCCGCACTCGCAGCTCCGGGCATCTCGGGCGCTCTCCGCCATCTCGCGCTCGGTGTGTGATTCCCCGAAATGCCGCCAGTCCAGTCCGCCCATCTCCAGCCGGGCCAGTCCCTGTCTCATTTTCTTATGCGTTACCACTCCCATGGACACTATGTCGTGTACGGTCGCCGGGAAGAGGGGTTCATAGTCTATCTTTTGGGGTACGTACCCTATGAGGGGGAGTATGTACTTTTGATCCCCAGGGTCAGTGCCGAAGAACGAGACGCGTCCCCGGTGCGGCAACAACCCCAACATGGCCCTGAACATGCAGGACTTGCCGGCCCCGTTGGGACCCAGCACGCCCAGGATCTCACCCCTGTCTGCCGACACGCTGACATCGTCCACCACTACATTGTCGCCAAATTGGACCGTCAGGTTCTCCACGTCCACCGCGCGGCTCAGATGCAATGGCATGCCTCCGGGGGGGCGCATGCGGGGCGGCACGCGCGCAAGCTACTCAGCCGCAAGACAGCGCCGTCTCCAAGACCGTCAGGTTCTCCCGCATCCTGTCCACGTATGTG
>JAGWAW010000129.1 GCA_021296165.1 Nitrosopumilaceae archaeon
GGGCTGACATGCTGACTAAAGAGGATCTGAAGCTGTTCGAGGATTAGGCCATTTGGCGGCCTATGAGCTTGAGTTTTTGGGACTATTCTGTACAAGCTCCGGGGATCAGGGCGGGATGGCACACGTCTTTGCGGCAGAACCGCGACTGGCAACTCCCCCGTTCCACATCCGGAGAACAATATAACGCCGTTTAAATAACCGCGAGCCATATGTCCGCCCGTGAGTAGGACACCATCTCTGTTGCAGACGACAAGGTACAACACGTCTCAGAGGATACTCGAGGAGCTGGCCGATGCCGAGTCGAGGCCCATCATCTTCTCGTCTGTAACGAAGGAGAGGAGCGCCGCGGAGCTCTCCGAGATGCTGCACATACCCCTCAGTTCCGTATACAAAAAGCTGAACAAGCTGCGGCATCTGGGCCTGATAACCGTCGCCCGCACCGTCATGGATGCCAACCGCAAGAGGGTCAAGATGTACAAGAGCAGCATCGCCGAGGCCAGCATCCACATAAAGAACCATGCCCCGGATATGGTGCCGGTCCCAGACCCCATCCTGGTGGCCAACGAGTCCGGGTCCGCCGGCGGTGGGTCGGAGCCCGTGCCGCAGAACGAGTTTGACGTTACAAAAATGATAATAGAGGAGCTGGGCAACGCCCGCTCCCGGGCGGTACTCTTCTCGATACGCGACAGCGCCAAAAACTCCCGCGCCATATCCGTGGAGCTCCAGATTCCCCTGTCCGCCGTGTCCGATGCCTTGGCGCGCCTCGAGTATCTGGGCTTGGCTGAAAGGCTCTTCGCCGACGGGAATGAGACCGGAGCGTACAGGAGCCGCATAGCGGAGGCCAGCATCACCATAAACGGTTCGGAGCCGACGCTGGCGCTCGTGGGGAACTGAGATGATCATGTTGGGCGCATCGCGGCGGGGTCCGGCGCGGGCCGTCGGCATGCCGGAGGCAAATTATCCATGACAAAGTCCCGCATGCTTCTGCTCAGCGAGTACGACATAACGCAAAAGATCATAGAGGCGCTCAGCAACGTCTGCTCCCGGGCCATACTCTTCTCGGTGCGGGATAAAGCCAAGGACGTCGGGAGCATAGCCGCCGAGCTGGGGATATCACTCTCGGCTGTGTACACCACCCTCCGGCGCTTGGAGGATCTGGCCCTGGTGGAGAAGCGGTACGACCTGAACGGCAAAACAAAGATCATGGTCTACCGGAGCAGGATAAGCCGCGCCGAGATACTCATGGACGGCGAGGAGCCGGAGCTGAGGCTCATCTCCAGCGCCGGATCAGGCCAGTAGCTCGTTCGGAGACCACCATATGAGGAATCTATCGCACGCTGGTGACCGCCCCGCGGGCCGCCGAGCCGGCCAGCGCCGCGTAC
Source organism: Nitrosopumilaceae archaeon (assembly GCA_021296165.1). Taxonomy (GTDB): domain Archaea; phylum Thermoproteota; class Nitrososphaeria; order Nitrososphaerales; family Nitrosopumilaceae; genus VYCS01. The sequence goes on from JAGWAW010000129.1 coordinate 1,383, forward strand.
TTTGCCAGCGCCCCGGAGTCGTAGTTAGGAGCGGGCTGGGACCACTCCCCTCGGCGCCTCTCCACCTCTTCGGCGGGCACCTCCAGATCTATGGTCCCCTGGTCGGTATCTATCGATATGGCATCCCCGTCCCGGACCAAGGCGATGGGACCCCCCACGAACGCCTCGGGGGCGACGTGTCCCACCATGAACCCCCGGGTGCCCCCGGAGAACCGGCCGTCGGTCACCAGGGCCACCTTCCTGCCCAGCCCCTGCCCCACCAGGGCGGCGGTGGTGGCCAGCATCTCGCGCATGCCCGGCCCGCCCCGGGGACCCTCGTACCTTATCACCACGACGTCCCCCTCATCTATATCCCCGCGCGAGACTGCCTCAAAGGCGTGCTCCTCGCGGTCAAAGACCCGGGCCCTCCCCCGGAACCTGTCCATCTGTATTCCGGCGGTCTTTATCACGGCCCCCTCCGGGGCCAGCGTGCCGTGCAGCACCACCGCCGTGCCACTATGGTGCAGGGGCGACTCGGGCCCCCTCACTATAGTCTGGTTTGGCGGCGGGGCCGGCACCGACTCCATGTTCTCGGCGATGGTGCGGCCGGTGACTGTCATGCAGTCGCCGTGGAGGAGCCCGTGCCGGAGGAGCGCCTTCATGACAATGGGGATGCCGCCGATCTTGTCCAGGGAGTTCATCACGTAGCTGCCGCCCGGCTTCATGTCCGCCAGGTGCGGGGTCCGCCTGCGTATGCGCTCAAAGTCGGCATACTCCAGGGATATGTCCGCCTCCCCAGCCAGGGCCAGGAGGTGCAGTATGCCGTTGGTTGACCCCCCCAAAGCGTTGAGTATGGCGATGGCGTTCTCGAACGCCTCAAAGGTGAGTATGTCGGAGGGCCGGATGCCGCTCTTCAGAATGGAGGCGCAGGCCACCCCGCTCCTGTATACCATATCGGCCCGGCGGGGGTCCTCGGCGGGGGGGCTGGCGCTGCCGGGGAGCGCCAGGCCGATGGCCTCGGATATGGACGCCATGGTGTTGGCGGTGAACATGCCGCCGCAGGAGCCGGCGCTGGGGCAGGCGGTGTTCTCTATGTTCTTCAGGTCCTCGGCGCTCAGGTTGCCGGCGTCGTAGGAGCCCACCGCCTCGTACACGTCCACCACGGTAAGCTCCCGGCCGTCCAGGATACCGGGCATTATGGTACCGCCATACACGAAGACCGCCGGCAGGTCCAGTCGGGCCATGGCCATCATCGTCCCCGGGAGGCTCTTGTCGCAGCCGGCCAGCCCCACTATCCCGTCGTACTGGTGGGCCCTCATCATGAGCTCTATGGAGTCGGCTATCACCTCCCGGGACACCAGGGAGGACTTCATGCCCTCGTGCCCCATGGCTATGCCGTCACTCACGGCGATGGTGCCGAACTCCCGGGGCGTGGCGCCCGAGTCGGAGACCCCCCGCTTGGCCTCGGCGGCCAGCGACTGCAGGTGTATGTTGCACGGGGTCGCCTCGTTGCCGGCGTGGGACACCCCCACGAACTGCCGGGAGAGATCCTCGTCGGTGAGGCCCATGGCCTTGTACATGGCCCGGTGGGGCGCCCGCGCCGTGCCCTCCACTACATTGCGGCTGGATATTCCCCCGCTCATCTGACCAGTTCCATGCTGTTGAGTTCCGCAAGCATGGCCGTTATCTCCTCTTCGGACTCGTCGCCGTATGCTATCAGTATGCGGCCGTCCTCCATGGGTATGTGGTTGCGGATGTCGTCCATCTCCACCCCGTCTATGAAGAACCTCAGGGTATAGTCCTCGTTGGTGCAGAAGCGCTGGCCGTTGGGGAAGACGTAGCATTCGTCGGTGAGTTCTATCCCCAGCGACTCAAAGAGGAATCCCAGTGTGACGCCGGTTGCGTGCCGGTGTATGGTAGTGCCGTCGTGGTTCTCAAAGTGTATCCACTCGGACTGGACCTGGTATCCGACCTCGTGGAACGGGAAGGTGTCGCCGAATATCTTCACCAGTATACCGGTGTGGGTGTGGTCGCTGTTGAGCGGGCCGGCGCCGAACGGGGCCCCGCTGATCTGGGTGGTGTCCATGGTGGCAAAGTTGTACGCAGACCAACCCACTATGGCCACCACCGAGGCAAACACGGCCACGGCTATCATCATGTGCTTGCGCTTCTCGGCGGAGTGCTTTAGCGCCCTGCTCTCGCGCTTCTGCTCCCTCTCGCGCCTCTCCTTTCTGCCCATTGGACGAGCGCGGTTCCCCGGCTGCCCTAATTTAATGAATCGGAGCGGGGCTCTTCGGCCCTACGCCGGGCAGGCATCGGTGGCGCCATACAGCGGCAAGTGCGGGCACATTCAGGGCCGCGCAGTTCCGGTCAGGGGCCGCCCATCATGGTGTTGTCGCGGATGGTGTTGTCGGGGGCCGCCCTCCTGGGTACGACCCTGCCATGCGCCTTTTTGGAGTGGCGCTCAAGCCTCTCGGGCGTGTGCAGATCCAGGCCGCACTTCCTGCATTTTGTCTCCGAGCCGTCCTTTTTGCGGAAGGGACCCACCATACCAGATGCACGGACACGCGGGATATAAGCCTGCGAGGATGGGCGGGGCAAAGAGTGCCCGCGAGATCTGGCCCAACCTTTGAAGGGGCGCCTGATTCAGCCTGCCCTCCTCTAGGCCGCCGGACTCGGCCTAGCCGCACGTAAGCCGGCCGGCCCCGCTGGCGGTCTTGCCAGTGGCTAGGCCGTCCCTGACCCTTGAGGGAGCCTGATTCACTCCGTCTGGCAGGTTCGGGCCGCCTCTCCAACGACACGGTACGGCTCGTTGACCTTCGGGTCCGCGTCCGCCAGGTG
>JAGWAW010000130.1 GCA_021296165.1 Nitrosopumilaceae archaeon
CCGGATTCAGGATGTGGTGCGGATCAAAGAAATCCTTGAGCAGCCCGAACAGCATATGGTTCTGCTCCCCGTACTGCCGTCGCACAAAGCCCGTCCGGCCCATGCCGTCGCCGTGCTCCCCGGTTATGGTGCCGCCCAGCGCCATCACCTCGCACAAGTACCACTCCGCGACGCTCGAATCGGCGGGTGTGCGGACGTGTATGTTGCCGCTGCCCGCGTGTCCGTAGTATACCGGCGTCGAGCCGGTCCTCTCTCCCAGCTCGCATATCACGCCAAACAGATCAGGGAGCATCCCCAGCGGGACTGTGGCATCCTCTATTATGCTGGGGGCGCGGTCCCCCGTCATCCCCAGGGACCTGGAGAGGGCCGCGTTCCTGCCGGCCAGCCATCTGTCTATGCCCTCGCATATCATAACGGGATGGACACCGACCGCCCGGCGCACGGCGCCGCACACGCGGTCGGCATAGTCCGGCCCGCCCTGGCCGGGCACACACGAATCGTGAAACTCGGCAAACAGCACGCACGACTCCCCGTACCCATCCATGATGCCGGGCCCCACCACCTCCAGCGAGACGGGGGCGCACTCCAGAATACGGGGGCAGTCGGCGGCCGCCGAACGGGCATCCTCATACCGCATGACGGCCAGGGCCCGGCGGCGCGGTGCCGGGTGCGTTCGCAGCCGCGCCCCCACCACCACACCCAGCGTCCCCTCCGAGGCGGCCACCACCCTGTGGGACATGCCGGGGGACGAGACCGCATCTAGGCGGTACCCGCAAGAGTTCTTTGCGGTGCCGGGGAACGGCCAGGCCCGGCGGCATATCCCAGATATGGTGTCCGAGTAGCGCCTGTTCGAGGGCAGCTCCACCACGTCCCCCCGCCCGTCCACCAGAGTAACCGATTCCAAGTTGTCTATTGTGGAGCCGTACCCCAGCGAGAGGCTCCCCGACGCGTTGGTCGCCACCATTCCGCCCACGCTGCAGTACGGCCCCACCGAGGGGTTGGGCCCCAGGATGCGCCCGTGCCCGTACAGCAGCCTGGCTACGGCCCCCAGGCGCGCCCCCGGCCCGGCGAATACCATGCCATCCCGGTACCGCACCTGGTCCATGCGCGAGGTGTCCAGTATTATGCCGTCTCCCAGTGCCCCGCCCGCCAGTCCCGTCCCGGCCCCCCGGGTAGTCACCGGCATACGATTCTGCGCGGCCCACCTCACCATGCCTGCGACCTCCCCGACGTTCCGGGGAAGGGCCACCCCGCGCGGTCTCATGTTATACCCGCTGGCATCCACCGAGTAGTAGTCTATGAGGTGTCCGTCGCCCAGTATCAGAGGCGTATTCGGTAATAGTCCCACCTCTCCGGATCTATCTTCTTCACGAACTCGGCCCGCTCCTTTCCCACTCTGGACTGGATGACGGCCCGCAGTGCAAAGCTGGTCAGGTACGTGAACTGCTTGGAGTACGACTGCATCACAAAGAGGTGTCTCATCTTGCTGCCGCCCCCCAGGCCCCAGTACCCCATCCGGAGGGCCAGCGGCTCCAAGAAGACCGTGTTGTACAGCCCGAAGTTGCTGTCGCGGATCTCCGCACTCAAGGTGTAGTGCTCCAGCGGCCCCCCCTTGGCGAAGCCGATTATGCGGCCGTCGTTGAGCCTCAGGGTGTTCAGGATGACCTCGGGGTCGGCCACCGACTCCTTGAATGTGTCCCGGCCAAACTGTAGCGGGCGCGGGAGCTCGTCGAATATGGACAGCAGCGAGGAGACGAACGAGGGGTCCCGGCGCGTCTCTATGGCATCTATGGTCGGCACCAGCCGAAGGTTGTCATAGGTGTAGTCGGCCTGGATGGATATCTCGCGGCTGCGCAGGTGCATGAAGGAGAGTACCGTATCAAAAAAGTTCTTGCGCATGGCGCGGGGTAGCGACCCCATCACCATCTGGAATATTTCCGTCTCGTTGTTGAGCAGGTCTTCGAAATATCCGACGGATCTCCTCACTATAAGAGAGGGGCTCCAGGCCAGGGCGTGCGCGTTCATCTTTGCCAGCTCCATGGAGTGGGCAAAGTCGCCCAGCGCGTACCCGCCGACACGGTCCACCACCGAGAGGTAGTGCCCCAGCCTCTCATAATGTTCCTGCATGGCGCGGTTGTCCCGGGTGGAGTCGACAGCCGCAAAGCAGGCTGCCATCTGCTGCTGGGCCCGGCGACGGCCCTCCCCCCGCCACGGATGGGTGGTGCGAAGGATGAGCGCCCTTACCAGGGGCAGGCTGATGCCGGCCTCCTCCATCATGGACACGATCTGGGGGTCGCCGGAGACGAAGCTGATGACCCTCTTCTCGTGGGGCTTGTCGACGCTCTTCAGCGGATCAAAGTCGTGCAGCAGGGCTGCCGCGTACAAGTGCTTGATGTCCGAGTCCGACAGGTCGGAGGGGTTGTCCTTGGAGCAGGCAGAGAGCAGGACGATATACGTCACGGCAAGCTCGTGGTGTATGTTGTGGTATCCGTAGTAGTCCTCACCCAGGCCTCGGCTCTCGAACAGTCCTATGATATAGTCCAGCATGCGGACCAGAACAGGCTCCTGCAGGCCGTTCTCATCAAGCGTCTCAATAATGCCGCTCCGGGATGCCCCCAGCTCCCGTGCGAACTGCATAAGGGTGACCACCAAACACTGTGCTTTAAACCGTTATGACATGATCGGCCGCACAACCTGCAGCGCGTGGTGCGCCATATTGTTGTTTGGTTTTTGTTGCCAGTCATTGTAGATATTTGGTTGAATTTACCAGTGGGAATTATGATACCAGACCATGCCGGTTGACGCCATCCGGCACTAACCAAGCCTGGTATGCGCGGAGGTCCGGGACCAAATAAATGCCGGTGCGCAGCGGCAAGGTACCATGGAAAGGGTGCGGTGCGGGTCCAGATCCGTAGAGAGAGCGGCCGGGACAATACGGGACGGCGGGGTGGTGGCGTTTCCCACAGATACGGTGTACGGCGTGGGGTGCGATCCCTACAACAGGGAGGCGGTGCTCCGAATATATGAGATCAAGGGCCGGGACCGCTCCAAGCCCCTGCCGGTGCTGGTTGCCTCCGCGGAGCTGGCCGCAGGCATAGCACGCATGGGTCCGGGTGCCGCGGAGCTGGCCGCCCGGTACTGGCCCGGCCCGCTCACCATAGTACTGGAGGTGACCGACAGGGCGCTGGCCGCCTCCATGGGGCTGGCCGGCAGCATAGGCGTGCGGGTTCCCGGCGGCGGGTGCGTGTCGATGCTGCTGGGCACGTGCGGCATGGTGGTGGGCACCAGCGCCAACGTGTCTGGGGAGCCTTCCCCGGTCCGGGCCGACGACGTCCATATAGGATGCGACATGCTGCTGGACGGCGGGGCCATACCCGGCGGGACGGAGTCCACCATAGTGGACGGACGGACGGACGGCGGCATGTCGGTGGTAAGGCAGGGAGCTTTGGAGGTTGCGCTGTGACGGCGTGGAACTGCATAGTTACGTGCCCCCGGCACATGGAGGAGGACGCCATGGCCGAGGCCGAGGAGCTTCTGGGTAGGATGGGGGACGCATCCCCGGGCGCCGAACCGACCGGAATATCCGGCATAGTGGTGGTGCGTACGGGGCTGGATCCGGTGGCCTTCTCGCGGCAGGTTAGGCAAGAGGTGGCCGAGGCTCCTTGGAGCGTCAGGTATATCCGCAGGATAATACCCGTGCATATAGTGGGGCGCAGCGATATGCAGTCGGTGCTGAATGCGGTGGAGGGACTCTCATCCCGAATAGGACCGGAGGACACGTACCGGGTATCCCTGGAGAAGCGAAACACGCAGGCATCCGGCCAAGAGATCATAAAATCCATTGCCGCCACGATACCCAACAAGGTGTCGCTGGAGGACCCCGACGTGGTGGTGCAGGTGGAGATACTGGGAGGCGTGGCCGGAGTCTCGGTTCTCCGGCCCGGCGACATATTCAGTCTGGAGACTGCAAAGCGGGAGATGTCAGACTGCTGATGGCCCGGTGTGCTGCATGACTTCAGACCTGCCCCGCACTAGGTGCCGGAGCGGATCTCGTCGCCCCCGCCGGCGGCGCAACCCGCCCATGCCGTGGGTTACCATACGGCAGTCGTACCCGTAGTGATTTGAATAATGATCCGGATAACTACGCGGGCCACGGAAGGCAGATCCGTCCTAGTTTTATCCGAATCTTTTCGAGTCTCCGGCAGGATGCGTGCTCGTTGGTCGCTACCGTGGAGCCGCGCCTGATCCGTTTCCGGACCATGTCGGCTGGGTTTTGCCGCCGCGCTGCACATCTCACCGCAACGCCCCGTTCGTCCCACGCAGCCCGCCGAAGGTATGCGGGGACCAACGGTTTGTTCTCCGAACATGATTTAGGGCTGAAGATATCCACGCGATTCGGAGCATGGACGATCGGGATAAGATCTCTTGGTTCTGCCACCTAGTTAATGCCTGAAACCATTCGCGCTTGATCGTGGTATGAGCGCTGTTCATTAATATGCACGTCGGTTTGAGGACATGCATTGGACTCCTCGCTACTCCAACTTGAAGGCAAGTCGGTACTCGTTGTGGGCGGAGGCCAGGGCATCGGCGAGAGCACCGCAAAACTACTCGCCCGTGTGGGCTGCCGCGTCGCCGTTGCTGACGCGGTCCAAGAACGTGCCGAGCGCGTCGCCGCCGCCGTCGCCAACCTCGGCCAACCTTCCACGGCCATAGTCGGCAACGTGCTAGAGGAAGGCCAAGCAAGGGACGTCGTAGAACGTGCCGAGCGCGAGATTGGCGGCCTCGATGCGCTTGTGACAACCATAGGCCAAGCGTCGTTCAATTCTATTCTCGACATGACGCCGGAGCAGTGGGACCACGATCATCGCAAAAACCTTCGCCACTTTTTCTTCACCGCGCAAGCGGCGGCCCGATCGCTCATCTCCCGCGGCAAGTCCGGCAGCATGGTCTGTATCACCTCGGTGGGAGGCATGCAGTCGGCACCCAATCACGCTTCTTATGGTGCAGCGAAAGCTGGCCTGATAAACTTGGTGCGCACCATGGCCGTCGAATGGGCGCCCCATAACATCAGGGTCAACGCCATCGCACCGGGAAGCATTACCACTCCACGCATTCCGGCGACGCCAGAGAGAGTGGAACGAACACAACAGAGCCTCATTCCTGCCAAACGCCTGGGCACGGGAGACGAGGTCGGCAAAGCCGCACTTTTCCTGCTCTCCGACCTAGCGAGCTACGTCACTGGACATACCTTACCCGTCGACGGCGGCTGGATGGCCGCCTACCTGCTGGGAATCCCCCATGTTCCTCCAACGGGCACCCTTGACGCTACTGCCGGCGCGATCCGGCCGCAATGACAGAGATACGAGATTTCGGAGATGGAATGCCCGGTCTTCCAATTCTGTGTCGCGTCCGCCCATCGCGCCCAAAGCCATCCTTTACGGCCGGCGCCGCAGTCTGGCCGACCCAGAATTCGGGCGCCCCTGCCTTCGTCTGAGAGCCCGGCGTGGCGGCAGTCTAGGGGAGCGCTGGACAAAGCCATGCAAGACGGCTTTCCGCATTCACCACGCGGCATCCGGCAATGGATTGTTGTTGCATGCCCATCGCCACTCTAGATGGCCCCTTCTGTGCGCTTGGCGGCGGGGGAATGGTTTGCGCGCCATACCAAAAGTTCACAATGGTCTTGTTTCCGCAAGAGGCCCCTATTCCGCCGCCATCTGTCCTGCATACCACCTGATGCGGAGCCGCGCCCATCCACGCGGCGGGGACAGGGCGGGCCGGCTGTGGCCACCCGCCCCTTCTGGGCGCGGATGTGGGGCAACTGCTTCCAACGTACATGATCGGCAAGGGCGTGCGCGTGATACAGGGGCCTTCTGGGCGCGGATGTGGGGCAACTGCTTCCAACTACGCCGTCGCACCTCATACTGCCCCGGCGGACTAGATATTAGGCCACCGTGGGTTTGCAAACCCCCAACATTTCATCGCATTAGACCTGGCCGTTTCCTATGATTAAATTTCTGTTTAAAACGGTATGCCGCACGGCGGGCCAGGAGCACTCTGAAAAAACACGGCTCGAGCTAAAAGAATATTTACACCAAATTTTCATACAAAACATGCGTCGAACGGACGCGCGCAAAATGCAGGTCGCAGCGGCGGCATATGGAGCCACAATCCCGGAGGCAGTTGCACGGCTCGTGCTGGCGCGCATTGGGAGAATGATCAAAACATACGAAAAAAGCACAATGTAATTGCATTGGATGATCGAGAGATAATTTGAAAAACATCTAGCCTGACTGTTTTGGCGTGGCGGCATGAAATTTCGGTCTTGGTCGATTTCATATTTCGTCATGGAATGAGGGTTTTGGAGCACAGGTGGCAACCATACGCGCAAGAGGGCCGCGCTATCGCCAAAAAGCGTGGAACTACCGCCTTACGGTACCCAACGTATGCCAGCTGCGCGCGGCACTCCGTGGACTAGGCACAATCAATCGTAATCAGATTGTTCAAACTGGGATCTGCGCCAAGACGAATATCGTAAATAGCCCCCCGGTTGCGCAGTCATGCGGTCGCATGGCGGCCACGACATCTCGTCACGGCATGCAGGTTTTCGGTTCGGCGGTCTGCAGATATGCGAATTCGCGCAAATTGCCATACTGCCCGCAAACAACGTTCATATTCCTTCACACTGCGCCGCAAACCGTGCAGTTTCCAGTGCGCCGCCTGCGTCGCCTGCGCAAATCCGAAAGCATGCGCAGGCTTATGAGCGAGACACGGGTCACCAGAGATGACCTGGTATACCCAATACTCGTGCAGGAGGGACTGGATGGACGCCGGCCGGTCGGTCCCATGGATGGATTCTATCGCATATCCGTAGACCTGCTGGAGGATGAGCTCGGCGAGGCACACGATCTTGGGATACGGGCCGTCATGCTGTCCGGCATACCCGAACACAAGGACGAGGCAGGAACTTCCGCATACGCGAAAGACGGCATAGTGCAGCAGGCGGTGGCCAAGGCACGCCGTTACCGGTCTGACATGGCGATAATGGCCGATGTTTGCCTGTGCCAGTATACGGCCATGGGGCACTGCGGCATATACAAAAACGGCACCGTAGACAACGACCTGAGCACCCCGCTCTTGGGCAAGGTGGCCGCCAGTCTGGCCGAAGCCGGCGTTGACGTGGTGTCACCATCGGCCATGATGGACGGGCAGGTAGCGGCCATCCGCGCCGCGCTGGACCAGAGCGGACACCAGAACGTGGCCATAATGGCCCAAACGGCAAAGCACATGTCGGCGCTGTACTCACCCTTCCGGGAAGCAGCCCACTGTGCCCCACTGTTTAAGGATCGTAATGAGTACCAAGTACCCTACACCAACCCGCGTGAAGTCATGGCCGAGGTCGAGTCAGACATAGAAGAGGGCGCCGATATCGTAATGATAAAACCTGCCATGATGTACCTGGATCTAGTATACGAGGCGCGCCGACGGTTTACTGCTCCCGTGGCGGTGTACAACGTATCCGGCGAGTATGCCATGGTGCATGCGGCCCACTCCAAAGGATACATAGACGGCGCAGAGGCCACCTTGGAGATACTTGGTTGTATAAAGCGCGCTGGCGCCGACATAATAATAACATACTCTGCCAAGGAAGCGGCCAGGATGCTGCCTTAAACAGTTAATGAAAAAGGGTTCCTCCCGCAAAGACGGGTGATTGATCCAAATGCCTCAAATCTGGCCCAAAAGCTGATCCAGACAGGTGTACGACGGCCATTCGGCGGCGTTTTGGAACAATATGCGGCAAAGTCCGACCAGAACCGGGGCATGCATC
>JAGWAW010000131.1 GCA_021296165.1 Nitrosopumilaceae archaeon
CGTACACCTGTCTGAATTGGCTTTTTGGGTCAGATTTGAGGCATTTGGATCAATCACCCGTCTTTGCGGGAGGAACCCCAAAAAATAAGGTTTTTAAGGAAATTCTGGTTCACGCGCCGCATGAGCAGCAAGAAGAAGGGCGCTCCGCTTCCGGCATCCAGTGGAGGCTTGATGCGGTTCTTCGAGGATGACACCAAGGGCTTCCGGGTAGATCCCCGCATAGTGGTCTTTATTCCGGTGGGCCTGATTACGATTTCGTGGATGATTGATATCTTTCTAGCCCGCTGACGGGCATGCAGACCTCCACGGACGACGTATCCAAATTGCAGGGCCGCTACTCGCTGACTCTGCTGAGTCCATCCTCCCGATACTTTTCGCTATGCCTCTCAATGGGCATGATGGCCGCCGTAGCGGCCGTCACCGTGTGGTGGTATCTGGACGCAGAGTACTGGCATGTCGCCGCCGCGGCCGCCGCCCTGGTGCTGACCCAGATTTTAGATTCGCGATACATACGGAACCGGGAGTACTCCAAGTCGCTGCACTCCTCTGCGTTCGGGTGCTGCCTGTGGATGCTGGCCCTGCTCATGGGGCTTGCCGTTGCCACCATCACCGCATCGGAGCCATCCACATTCTTTGTGGCGCTGGGGCTGTTCGTGTTTGCCAGCTTCCGCATAGGGATATACACCACAGTCTTGGGGTGCGGCATAGGCAGGGCCTGGGCGATCTGCTTCGTGCAGCCGGCGGCCGTCTTCGCTGCGATGGTTCCCGTCGAGATGTGGGGTACACTGCTACTGGATCCGGTCTTGCTGGGGTACGGCGCCGTGTACCTGGGGTGCGCCACCGCCTGGTCCGTCCTGACCGACCGCTCCGGCAGACCAGCCCTGAAGAGCGCCCACTCTCTGGTGCAGGCATACATAGATTCGCAGGGGGGACGGCAGCACGTCATAGAGTCCATAATGGAGGGAAACTCCTCGGAGTCTGAGGTCCGCACCACGCTGGTCAGGTTCGGGGGGCCGGACGGTTTCTGTGTGGTACTACCCGAGGTCCATCCGGGCCCGTACCACCCCGTCGGGGGCAGCAACATACCCTACCTGATATTCGAAAAACTGGAATCACGGGCCATGGTGATGCACAGCATATCCGACCATACCTTGAACATACCATCCCGGGGCCAGGTGGACAGGTACCTCAAGAGTCTGGAGAAGACCACCCCCCAAGAGGCCGGCACCACGTGCACCGAGCCCAAGGTAGCCACCAGAGGCAGATCCCGGGTGACGGGCATATCATTCGGCCGGAACGCCCTACTCTTCATGTCGCTGTCCCCGTACGGAATGGAGGACCTGCCCAGTTCCATCAAGGCCGAGATAGACGAGCACGCCCGGCAGGCCGGCCTGGCGCGGGCGATGCTGGTGGACTGCCACAACGCCATGGGTCCTGAGATCTCCGAGGACGACTACTCGGACATGCTGCAAGCCTCCAGGGAGTGCCTGGATGCCTTGGCGGCCGCCGGGCAGCACCCGATGGAGGCCGGCTACGCCAACTCCGGCGGCATGAACATCCGCTCCGAGGACATGGGCATGGGCGGCCTTGGGATGCTGTGCCTGGGCGTGAACGGCAACAGGTACTATATCGGCTGGGCCGACGCCAACAACATGCAGAACGGCACGCGGGAGAAGGTGGTAGCCGAGTTCACCAAGACCGGCCGCACCCTTCTTGACATATGCACTTCGGATACGCACTATACCCCCGTCAAGGCCAAGAACCGCAACGGCTACTACCAGCTGGGGCTAATGTCCGGGGATCAGAGGCTCTCCGAATGGTTTCTTGACCTGGCCCGGAAGGTCGACGTGCAGGTGTCGCCGTCAAAGTTCGACATATCAGAGACTGACACGAGCCTGTTGCTCATGGGCTCAAAAATATTCGAGCACTACTCCCGGGCGATGGACCGCTCCATGAACCTGGTGAAGATATTCATGATCGGGTGTTCGGCCCTCTTCCTCTCTACCCTTCTGGTGTAACGGCCAGCTCCGCCACATTCCCAAATATATCAGCCGCAAAGGATCTGAGCCTGCCGATGGGTACCGCCGGCACCCGGCCCGCCGGCGGGGCGCCCTCCAGCAGCGTGACCACGACCGGCACCGACGCCATGCCGTGCAGGCTCGACCACCGCCGGGCCCGGGCCTCCTGCCGGGCGGCCGCCCCGGAGACTGAGGTACTGCGCCTCCAGTGCTTGCAGTCGGCCAGTATCGCGACGCCCAGCCGTATGCCCACCACGTCTATCTCCATGCGGGGGCCCGTCATGATGTGGTTGAACGCGACCTCGTAGCCCTCGCTCTCCAGTATGCGGCCGGCTAGCCCCTCAAAGTCCCGCCAGTGCAGGTGCGGCGCCACGGCCCCGACGTCCAACCCCGCCTCCAGCAGCTTGATTCCGGCCTCCAGTCGCTCGCCGGGCGCGTACAGGTAGGTGCCGTCCGGTCGGGAGCCAATCCCCATGCCGAGCCACCACTCCATGGTTCTGGCGGCCCGGGCGGCATCCATCCCCGCGGCGGCGGCAAAGCTCTCTGGCGTCGCCTCGCCGGGAACTATCCCGGCTAGGCTGGGCGGTATGTCCGGATGCACGCGCGGGGGGCGGCATCGGGGTATTTTTGGATGCGCCACCAGGAGCGGCGCCGTACAGTGGCGCGTGGCGGCAGGCCGGAGGACGCAGACCAGCACAACAATGGCGGATCCGACGGACGCCAACCCGCCCCCAGAAAGGGGTCGTGCAGGTACCCGACCGTCACCGCCCCCTCTGGGACGCCCCCAGGGCGCGCCCAGACGACACTGTTTTCCCACACTACAACGGAGACCGGCCACCGCAATTCCAAAATAGGCGCAATAAACCCCCCCGACCCAATGGCAACAAAGAAGCACACCGTAGTGGGTGTCGAGGTACTGCGCCAGAGCGGCATGGATGTGGACGATCTCGTAAAGACGCTGATCTACAACGCCTCGGTGGAGTTTGTGGCATACTACTACTTTACGAACCTGAGGGCCTTCTGCACCGGAATGGAAGGCGAGGGCATAAAGGGAGTCATAGAGGACGCCAGGCTGGAAGATCTGAGCCACTTTGAGTCGTGCATAGACCGGATATACCAGCTGGGCGGCGAGTTCCCCCGGGACATAGCAGACTTTTGCAAGCAGGCCGGAGCCGACTTTCTGCAGTCCGACAAGAAGACCACCCTCAAGCAGATACTGGAAAAGTGCCTCAAGGCCGAGCAGGGGGCCATAGTCAACTGGAACAAGGTATGCCAGATGACGCACGGCAAGGACCCCATGACATACGAGCTGGCATCCCACATACTGGCCGAGGAGATAGAGCACGAGTCGTGGTTCCTGGAGCTGCTGGACGGCAGGCCGTCTGGTCACATGCGCCGCAGATACTCCGGGGAGAGGCCCCACACCTCCAAGCACTCCCGCTCCATGGACAGCCTCTGATATCGTTTTTTTCTAGCCTGCCGGCGCCCCTCGGGGCGCGCGCCCCGCGGGAGCAGTCGGCCTTGATCAACGCTAAATAACAAGATTGCAAGAGACGGCATGATTCGGCAGATCAACCTCGATCGCTGGCAGACCGAGCATCTGGCGGATCTCCTGCACCGGGGGTCCGAGGCGGCCCGGCGGGATGGAAAGCCCATCGAGATATACCGCAGGGTCCTGGAGGAGGGCAACGACTGCTACGAGGAGGTGGTCTGCACGCTGGTGCACGGGTACGTCATAGAGCAGATGGTCTCCTCCGGCGGGCCCATTCCGCCCAGTTTTACACACCAGACCGTATACGACATAGACGAGTACCCGAGCATCCTGCTGGAGAAGAGTCAGGAGAGGTTCCGAAAGGTAACCGACATGCTGGAGTCCGTAGAATAGCGGCTTTGCGGTCCACGGCGCAACGCACACCGCATAGTGATACAGCATGCCGCTCCGGCCGCCCACACCGGAGTTCCCGCGCCCCGGGTCCGCCCCCCAGAAGGCGGGGATCATCGTCGAACAGTCGCTCCCGGGCATGCGTAGTGGCGGACATTTAGATCCACTCAATACCAGAACCAAATGCCGCAGCACAGCTCTTTGGCGGCCGTCATTCCTGGATTTTGCCCCATGTGGGCCGGACG
>JAGWAW010000132.1 GCA_021296165.1 Nitrosopumilaceae archaeon
GGGCAATAATACAAGACAATACTCGGCACAGTTTTTTTTATATAGTCACCCAGTCGCCCGTCCGCTCCGGCGGGTGGCTAGAGCACGGCGTGGCCGCACGGGCGCACCGGCCATATTGCTCCGGCCTACAGCGCGGCATTTGTGCACGGTCATTTAGTCGATGTCGGCACAACTGCGGGCGGCCCTGGGAATCATCGAGTCCATTCCGGAGGATTCTGCAGACGGCAGCATCTAGTCCGAGTCCGCCAGGATGCCGAGGCGCCCGGCGGGCTGGGACGGCACCGACTCGCCATTCAAACATACCCGCCGGACCCAACCCGGAAAGACGGTCGCCGGAATGCCGGCTGTGGCATTGGAATAACTACCCGTGTCGTGGTGTCAAAATGTCGGATATTGGTGGCCGCAACTCCGCGCCCACCATACCACTAGGAGTGGCGCCGCAGATTCCTCCGGGCCCCTAGTACAGGCTATACAGCCGGGACATGGCCACTGTCTTTGCAGGCGCCCCGTCGGAGACGACCTGGCCGTCCACCCTGACCTCGTACGTCTCGGGATTTATCTGAATGTCGGGTGTCGCGTCGTTGTACAGCATATCCTTCTTGGATATGCGCCTGCACCCCTCCACTGCTACGAACCGGCGGTTCCCGGACAGCCCGCCCCTCTCCAAAGCCAGCTTCGAGGTGAATGTGACGGCCAGCGAGTTGCGGGCCGAGCCCAGGGAACCCCACATGGGGCGGTACCGGACCGGTTCGGTGGTGGGTATGGACGCGTTGGGGTCACCCATGGCCGAATAGATTATCATGCCGCCCTTTATCACCAGCTTGGGCTTCACCCCGAAGAACGCCGGGTTCCACAGCACCATGTCGGCTAGCCGTCCCGGCTGCAGCGTGCCCACGTGGCCGGATATGCCGTGGGTTATTGCCGGGTTTATGGTTATCTTGGCCAAGTACCGCTTGATCCGGACGTTGTCGTTGTCGCCTGACTCATCGGGCAGCCTGCCCCGGGCCTTCTTCATGCAGTCGGCCGTCTGCCAGTTGCGGACGGTGACCTCACCCACCCTGCCCATGGCCTGGCTGTCCGAGGACATCATGCTGATCACGCCCATGTCATGTAGCACGTCCTCGGCGGCTATCGTCTCCCGCCGTATGCGGGACTCTGCGAACGAAACGTCCTCGGGCACCGACGAGTTGAGGTGGTGGCACACCATCATCATGTCTAGGTGTTCTGAGAGCGTATTGACCGTGAACGGCCGGGTGGGGTTGGTGGAGGAGGGCAGCACGTTCCGCTCCCCGGCCACCCTCATTATGTCCGGAGCATGGCCGCCGCCTGCCCCCTCGGTGTGGTACGTGTGGATGGTCCTGCCGCGTATGGCCGATATGGTGTCGTCCACGTAGCCGCACTCGTTGAGTGTATCGGTGTGGATGGCCACCTGCGTGTCGGTCTCGTCGGCCACCCTCAGCGCCGCGTCTATGGTGGCAGGGGTGGTGCCCCAGTCCTCGTGCAGTTTCAGGCCACAGACCCCCGCCTCCACCTGCTCTATCAGGTGGTCCGTCCGGGAGTCGTTTCCCTTGGCCAGAAACCCCATGTTTACGGGGAACTCTTCGGCGGCTTCCATCATCCTTTGTATGTTCCAAGCCCCCGGCGTGCAGGTGGTAGCGTTGGTCCCGTCGGCCGGACCCGTTCCCCCGCCGATCATGGTGGTCACTCCCCCGCATATGGCCTCGGTGACCTGCTGCGGCGAGATGAAGTGCACGTGGGAGTCCACCGTGCCCGGTGTGCATATGGCGTTCTCGCCAGCCACTACCTCGGTGCCTGATCCTATTGTCATGTCCACGCCCCCCATGACGTCGCCGTTTCCAGCGTTGCCCACTCCGGCGATCCTGCCATCTTTTACTCCGATGTCCGCCTTGACTATTCCCAGCACGGGGTCCATCACCACCGCGTTGGTTATCACCAGGTCCAGTGAGTCGGCGCCCCTCACCCCGCTGGCCTGGCCGGCGCCGTCCCGTATCGTCTTGCCCCCTCCGAAGACGGCCTCGTCGCCGTGCCGGATCAGGTCCCTCTCTATCTGCATTATCAGATCTGTATCGGCCAGCCGTATGCGGTCCCCGGCGGTGGGCCCGAACAGGTCGGCGTACCGCCTACGGGTTATCTTGAGGGTCATGCCCCCCGATACCTCCTCTGGCGCGCCAGCGACAGCGCATTAGACCTGTTTTGATCCAAGTCCCCGTTCACCAGCCCTCCGAATCCATAAACCACCCGCCTGCCACCGTATGCCACCAGCGTCACCTCACGGGTCTCGCCGGGCTCAAACCGCACCGAAGTGCCCGAGGGGATGTTCAGGTGGAACCCGTATGCCTGCTCGCGGGGGAAAGCGAGCATGCGGTTGGCCTCAAAGAAGTGTATGTGGCTACCCACCTGAATGGGGCGGTCCCCGCCGTTCTCCACCGATATGGTCACAGTCTCAAGGCCGCCGTTTGCCCGTATATCCTCCTCCGCTAGAAAGTATTCTCCCGGTTCCATGACATCACCTTATGGGGTCGTGCACCGTCACCAGTTTGGTGCCGTCCTCGAATGTGGCCTCCACCTGTACTGAATGTATTAGAGAGACCACGCCGGGCAGGACCTCATCGGCCTTCAGGACTTCCCGGCCGGAACTGGCCAGCTCGGCCACCGATCGCCCGTCGCGGGCCCCCTCCAGTATGTGGTCCGCTATGAGCGCCACCGCTTCGGGGTGGTTCAGCTTCAGGCCCCGCTCCATCCTTCTCCGGGCGAGCTGGGCCGCCACGAATATCTGCATCTTGTCAGATTCCCGCGGAGTCAGCAGCACGGCCCTGATCCCCGCGGGCCGCTATTTAACCGTCAACGCGCCTGTTAGGTTTTTGTAATCGGATCCGTGGCCGCCCCGGCGCGTGCGTCGTGCAGAATCTCCGTAATGCATCTGAGCATCTGGGTACCGGATCGCACGGATGCCTCCCGGATCTCCCGCACCGAGATCAGGATCACCGAGGTGGCAGGCAGGGGGCATCCCGGCCTTGATGCGGAGTGCATCCACATGGAGAGGGGCGAGATGCAAAAAAGCCGCCTCCGCAGGACAACCGACCGCGGGACCGACGTGGGCCTGGACCTGCCGGCCGGCACCACACTACACGACGGCGACCTAGTCCGGGGAGAGGGCAGGACCGTAATAGTCCGCCAGATGCCCGAGACCGTGGGGGTCATAAGTCCGGCGGGCGGGCCGGTCCCGGCAGAGATGTGGATGCTGGCCGCCCATGCCATAGGCAACATGCACAGGCCCATCTCGATAAGCCGGGACGAGATCATGTTCCCTGTGCAGGACGCCTCCGAGAGGGAGACGTTCGCCTGCATGCTGGACAGGGCGGGGACGGGCCGCTTTGAGATCACCGTACGGGAGGCCGTCTTTGAGCCCCACGCGGCAGCCAATGTGGCCGGCCATGGCTGACGAGCTGCTGGGCATCATGCAGATGTCTGACTCGCTCTTTCCCGCGGGCATGTTCGCCATGTCCAACGGAATTGAGGCCATGCACCGGGCCGGCGACATATCCACGGCCGCGGATCTGGAGACCCTGTTGAGATCATACTTGGCACACCAGACGGGGCCGTCTGACTGCGCCGCCGCCGTCCGGGCCCACCGCTGCGCCGGAGAGGGGGACATTGGGGGAATACGGGATCTGGATGCCCGATATCTGGCATCCAAGTCGGTGCGGGAGATCCGGGAGGCATCCGTGCGATCCGGTACCCAGATGCTCAGATGCATTACGGAGATTCTGCACGACGAAGAGATACGGAACGGCAGGATGTCAGGGACGTATCCAGTCTCCTTCGGCGTGTGCTGCCAGGCCTTGGGCATATCCGCACATGGGACCGCCATGGCAGTATCGTACGGCTTCGTTGCCGGGTGCGTGGGCGCCGCCCTGCGGCTGGGCATAATACAGCACATGGAGGCGCAGGGCATAATACACAACCTCAAGCCCGACATGGAGCGGTCCGCCCTGGACGGGTGCGGTTCGGACACCGTATGGCAGTTCTGTCCGCAGGCCGAGATACTCCAGATGGCCCACGAGAATCAGGACTCCAAGATGTTTATTACATGATGGACGGATCGGCAGCCGGTGCGGCGAGTTCCCAGAGTGGGCATAGGGGGGCCGGTGGGATCCGGCAAGAGTATGCTCATAGAGAGGCTGGTTCCGGTGCTGGTCCGGAAGGGCTACGCGGCCGGTGTAATATCCAACGATGTCATATCAAAGGAGGACGCCGACCGCATCCGGGCCACGCTGTCGGCTGACTGCACCGTTCCCGGCGACCTGGTGGTGGGGCTGGCCACCGGGGGTTGCCCACATACGGCCGTCCGGGAGGATCCCTCCATGAACTTGGCCGCAATAGAACAGATGGTGCGGGATCATCCCGAGCTGGACATCATAATAATAGAGAGTGGTGGCGACAACATCACGACCACCTTCAGCCCGGTCTTGGCCGACTACTTCATGTATATGATAGACGTGGCCGGTGGCGACAAGTACCCGCGCAAAGGCGGCCTAGGAATACAGAGCTGCGACCTGCTCGTGATAAACAAGATTGATCTGGCCGAGCACGTGGGCGCCGATCTGGACGTCATGAGACGCGATGCTGTCCGTTCCCGGGGAGAGAAGCCGTTCCTCTTTACGGACTGCCGGAGCAACACTGGAGTGGACGAGGTGGCCCGGCACATAATACGGGATCTGCTGTTCGACGCGCCGCCCGGGGCCGGCGGTCCATGACAGACCAAATCGGCAGGAGAGGATACCTCCGGCTGGTCCTGGAAGACCGCTCTGGAACTGTCTTGGCCGGACATTCGGCCCGGGCGCCCTTCCACGTGCAGCGGGTCATGCACTGCGACGAGAGCCTCCCGAGCATGGCGTACCTGTACATGATGAGCACGTCTGGGGGCACGCTGGGCGGCGATTTGCACCGCATAGACATAACCCTGGAGGAGAACGCCGCGGCCCACATCACCACCCAAGGGGCCACCCGCATATACGGGACCCGATCAGAGGCGGCCGCCCAAGCCACGGAGATAACCCTGCGCGGTGGCTCGTACCTAGAGTTCATGCCAGATCAGACCATACCGTACGGCAACTCCAGGTATTCCCAGACCACCCGGATAACCGCAAGCCGGACCGCCACCTTGGTGTACACGGACGTGGTAGCGTCCGGGCGGCGCGCTATGGGGGAGTCGTTCCAGTTCGATTCATTCCGAACCGAGACCGTGGCGCAGGATGATGCAGGAGACATCATATTCTGCGACGTTGCCGTCCTGGAGCCGAAGAGACGCGGCGTAGCAGGGTACGGAGTAATGGGAGGCCACACCGTGGTGGGAACCGTGTACATTCTCGTCCCCAAGTCCCACACCGCAAGACTGTATGGCATGGTAAACTCATTGGTCTCGAACCATCCTACAGTACCCGGCGGCGCCAGCACGATGAGAGGAGACGCAGGCGTACTGGTGAGGCTGCTGGGCGGCGATGCCCGTTCCGTCATGAAGCTGGCGCGCAACGTAGCCAGCATCGTCAGGGAAGAGTCGCTGGGAGTCCCCCTCCCGGACGATCGAAAAAGCTAATTTTTTACGGCGCGGCATGCCGCCCAACGACATGCCACCCAACGGTGCGCCACTCCAGATACCCGTGACACAATTGGCCGCAAGACAGCCCCGGGCAGGCGGCCTCAAGATCAAGGCATTCCTGCCAGATCCGGCGGGCCATGCGCGACATCAAGATCATGCCAGGCATGCCCGCCCGCTCAAGACGGACATCGTGTGCCGCTACAGCGTCCGGTTTTTTGGTGCGCGAAACCAAAGGGCACGCACCAAGACATGGGCCGAGATGCCCTGCGGACCGCTCTTCTTGTTCGTACCGGTGGGCGTATCAAGAGCGGCCGCCGGCGTTCCCCGGACAGCCTCGCCGGAGGTAAACATCGGCAGCTCGTCCACAAGTCCCACCTAAGCCTGCTTGTATTCTGTCACCTGTAGGACCTGAAGAAGCGTACGATAGGCTCGGCTTCTTGCCCATCATACCGTTCCAGTTGCGCTCATCCACCATGCCACAGTACGACTGGTTGATTTGCACCATTGCCGGCAGCGCCGCCAAGCATGCTGCCAGGCCCCCGGTGTTTGGGACCCTTCCCAACCAGCATCTCCACACATCTCCCCGCCCACACGCGCCTGACGGCAGCACGCTTGCCTGACTCCGCCTCATCCCACAGTTCCTGCGGCTATGGATACACTTTGCAATCCTTTCCCTTCGGTTTAGGCTGTTGTCAATGGAATAAAATGTTCAGTATTGTTTAAGATCGGTATTACATCAATATATTATTAATAAATGTATGTGTATTTTTACCAGTTTTGCCCAACTACCGGGGCCGGATGCGTCGTACAACCCTCGGTTGAGAACCACAGCCTAAGCGGCCGTAACATAAACACACCCTTCTAGGTGCCCCATGGCGCTTGACGTGCCGGGAACATGGCACGGGACTTCTCGGTCTTCTGTGCGAGCCCACGGTACTGCCGGTTTCTGTCCCGACTGTCGCGTATACTCACCGGCACGTAATGGACAACATGATCCTTAAACATGAATATGTATTATAGCGTACTAGAATTATTATTAGTTAATGGACAAATTACGCATCATCCCCGGCTTACCAAAAATAATAAAAGCAGCGGCACCAATTACATATCATGCCAATCTCCATGGATTTTGACAGCCTAACGGTGGAGCCCATAGAGCTGCGCATGATAAGCCCATCCAAGTTTCCTGTCAGGTACGCCGGTGGCGAGGACGCCGCAACGATGGCGGAATTGAAGGAGAGTGTAAAGCGACACGGACTGCTCCATCCCATACTGGTCCGCCCGCTAGAGCACGGGTTCGAGATAGTGGCCGGTCACCGCCGCTTTGCAGCGTGCAGGTCGCTGCACCACCGATTCATATCCTGCCGCATATGCGAGTTCGGGGACCGAGAAGCTTTTGAGATACAGATCACCGAGAACCTCCAGAGAAAGACCATGGATCCGCTGGAGGAGGCCGAAGCATACCAAAGATACGTTACCGAATTCGGCTGGGGCGGCGTTACCGACTTGAGCAGGCGCATCGGAAAGAGCGAAGAGTATGTCTCGCACCGAATGCAGCTGTTAAGGCTGCCTGATTCGGCCAAAAACCACATCGCTGCAAAGAGCATGAACGTAAGCCAAGCCCTAGAGCTGGTTGGGGCGCCTGAATCAGCAGGGGATCTGGCCGAAGATGTGGTTCGGAACAGGCTCACCGTCAAGCAGATACGGAAGATCAAGGCCGAGATGGACGAAGGAGCCGTGGCCCGACGCCGGAAGGACTCCAAATCCCGGGAGACACAGATAACAAAGAAGGGAATACTCACTTTGAAGATCGCACTGGCCCGGATGGACGATCTGGTGGACACCGCCCACGATGCGGACCCCTATGAGCGAGTAGCCATGATTGAATTTCTGATGGATATGCGCCGGCGCATACACTCTATGATCGACGAGGCCATACGATTCGAGAAAAACAGGCCAAAGCGCCGAGTGTGAATAGGCTTCCGGCGAGTTTTTGTCAAACGCTCATATTCCTAATCGTGGGGGTAGTTTCGGTCCTTAACCACGTGGTTAAACCGGAAGGGATCTATAACCCCACA
>JAGWAW010000009.1 GCA_021296165.1 Nitrosopumilaceae archaeon
ACTGCCTCTCCAGCCGGGCATATAACGAGCCGGCCATCCCGTTTATGGTACGTATGGAGGCGGCCGCGGCCGCGGCGGCCACCGGGTTGCCCGCAAAGGTGCTGGCCTGGTATACTGTTCCCCCGGGGGCCAGACATTCCATTATGTCCTGGCGCCCCCCCACCGCGGCGGCCGCAAAGCCGCACCCCAGGGCCTTGGCCAGGGTGGTCAGGTCCGGCCGCACGCCATAGTGTGACTGGGCGCCCCCCGGCGACACCCTAAACCCGGTCACCACCTCGTCATATACCAGTACGATATCCCGCTGTCTGGTGGTGTGGCGCACGCCCTCCAGAAACCCCTTCTTTGGCGGTATCAGCCCCATGTTGGCCATGACCGGCTCCATTATTACCCCGGCGATGTCCTCGCGCGACTCCACCATTCCAGCAAAGCCCTCGACATCGTTGTACGGCAGCACTATGGTGTGGCCGGCCGCCCCGGGGGGCGACCCCTCCGAGGCGGGCATCGACGCCGAGCCGCTGCCGGATTTGACCAGTACAGTATCGTGGGCGCCGTGGTACCCCCCCGCGAACATCACTATCTTGTCCCGGCCCGTATACCCCCGCGCCAGCCGTACGGCCGTCATGGTCGCCTCGCCGCCCGTATTTACCATGCGGCTCATCTCCATGGAGGGGTAGTTGCCCCGTATCAGCTCGGAGACCTCCACCTCGGTCTGGGTGGGGGTACAGTACAGGGTGCCCCGCCTCATCTGGTCTGTGACGGCCCCCAGTATGTCGGGGTGGCGGTGCCCCAGCAGCAGGGCCCCGTACCCGTTGCACATGTCTATCATGGCGTGGCCGTCCGCGTCGTACATGCGGCCGCCATCGGCGCGTGTCGCAAAGAACGGGTATGGATCATAGTGGCGCACCGGGCTGTTCACCCCGTATGGTATGGTGTGGCGGGCACGGGCCGCCAGCCCCTCTGATGCCCCCATCAGGGATTCCTCCACTTGTCCATGTATGGCGGGGGCGGGCGCAGCAAATATTTGTGTAAGCGCTCCGGGACAGCGTTTCATAATTCGCATTCCTCCCGGCCGCAGGCCGGCATCGCGGACCTTCCCGGGCCGGAGCCGACTGGTCGGTAAGTATATAGCGCGCCATATGAATTTCATGATCGTGCATAGAAGGAAGGACCGGACGACCAACCCCACCCGGTACAACAAACCCAAGCGGTCGTCGGCCGAGCAGGACGCCAGGAGCGTGGCCCCGGGCAGGTCGCTCGTGATCAAGCTGGATCCCGAATGAGAGAGCCATCTGGAGGAGATGAACCATTCCAAGAGGGGGCGGCCGTTCGCACCTCCCCCAGATCCGACTCGGTCTCGCAGTACGTCTGGTTGTAGGCCATCACAGGCAAAGTCAAGATTCTCCTTGGAGCGGACCGGGAACCTGCCCCGGTTGCTCGTCTCTTGGCGCGGGCACGGGTGCCCCCACACCAAATTTGATACGGCATCAACCATGAACGGCGTCTCGCTGCCGTGTCCCAGGTGGCAGCATGTCCAGTAGTTCGGTCGTCTCGTATCTTTGCTCATTGTCGCGTGCGGGGGATCGGCGATCAAAAAATCCATCTGGCTGGCTTTGATGTGGTCGGGATCGAATTACGCGACAACCCCGGTCCAGACAACACCCGCCTTTGCGCATGAACCGCACGCAATTTAGGGCAGTCCACCCCCTGTGGCGGCATGGCGCGCCGCAGTCTGGATCCGGCCCTGACGCTGTCCCTGTCAGAGGCCCTCCTTGATGCGGTGCAGGTGGCGGGGGTGGTGCGCTCAGACATCCTCGATGGCATATCCGGGGCCGACGGTACCGCCAGCCTAGACAGGATATTTGGGGCGGCCCGCGCCGCGGTCCGAGACGGCTCCGGCGGAGCGGTCGACCGCGGCAACTTCGAGATGGCGCTCAATGCGGCCATCGAGGCAGACATAGACCCGATCGCCTGGTTCGTCTACAATGCGGCGCATCACAACATCCCGGACGCAATGTGCGACATACCCAAGGCGGCCTCCAACAAGGCCGCCGCCGACGCCTTCGCCACCGCATTCCCCGAAGAGGCCACCTCTTTGATCGATCCGAAGGGGCCGCGGCCGGACCACTTGATGATGCTCAACGGGGTGCGCCGCAGGTCCCTGATCTACCCGTTCGACAGCCTCGAGCTGCCGCCTATGAGGGAAGACTGCCGCACCGAGAGCGAATTCTTCCTGAAGAAGATGTCATACATGGCAGGGGAGGATATGGGACGAGCCTCCTGGGAGGGAGCCAGGGATGCCACGACGCGGACCTACTATATGGCGGTCGGCCCGGCCGGCTCCGAAGGACCCGGGACGGCGGTGGATGCGGCCGTGGCTGCCGTCTTCGGGCGCGCCGTCGCCGCCATCCGGGGCCCAGCCTTCCGGAGGGCGGCAGAGGACATCCGGGCCAAGCTGCCGCAGATGGCCGCCGGGATGGAGGAAGCCCCGGTGGGGGCCGTAGAGCTGGCCGCGGACGAGATGGTGGCCGGCGTAGCATCGTGCCGGGACGGCGCTAGCGCCGCCGACGAGGTGGCGCGGCTCGCCCCCCGGATAGCCACCGAGCGTGCCGCGGAGCGGGCGTGCAGGAACACGTTCTTGGCAGTCTATGGAACGCTGGCGGCCGGCGCCTACGCGACCTGCCCCGACCAGAGATCGTTCGAGTCATCCTATGGGGATGCAGTCCGGGCCGCCGCAGGACTGGGGCGCGCCACCTACCCGGGCAGCACCGCCTTGGACTACTTCGCCGACGAGCACGATGTCATGATAGACTATGATGCGATGGAGGAGGGTATCTGGATGCGGTACTTTGCGGCCGGGGGCCGAACCATGTCGGAGTGGGCCAGCGATGCGCTGCATACCGACTACCGGGAGACGGCCGGCTCCGGGGAGCATGCCGGACTGATCGACCTCTACCGGGCCACCTACGAGACTGCCTCGGAGGGGGCGGCCCGGGCCATCTCGGATCTGAAGCGGTCCGGATGGTGAGCACCCGGCTGCCGGTACCTGCGCGGATCCGGCATGCCGCGCCTTATGCACCTGGCGGCGCCGCCGGCGGCCGACCTATCCGGATCGATGGCACCTCCAGAGACGGGAGGACTCCACGCACCGGGGGAGGGAGGGAGCGGGCCCGGAGCGCTGCCGGGGCCGACCGGCCGTGTGGCTGGGTCTGCCAAACTACCCGCAAGGCCGCGTCCGGGAGCGGCTCCTTCCGACATATACATGGCCACGCCCGCCACGGCGCCGCGCCATCTGACCGAAACGATCCCTGCACGCCCGCCCCGCCGGAGCCTCCGAGCGCCGGACGCACATGGGGCAACCACGCCCGCTCATATGCGCGCCGCACGCGCGGCAGACACTGCCGGTGCCGCAAGCCATGCACGCCCGCACGAGGGGGTCGGCGCCCAGTCCGTCCGCCCCCATGGCGCAAAACTCCCTCCTCATCTTGGCAAACATGGCGGAGATGCCGGAGAGGTTGTTGTAGATCTCGTGCACCGACAGATCCCTCTTGGCCTTCTTTAAGCCCACCTAAACATGTTCGCCGTGGTCGCGCGTTCTGGCCACACCACGTCAGCCCAGAACAAACCGGGCCTTCTCGGCACTCAACATCTCAAACGGGCCGATGCACGTTATTTGCAGTTTGTCACACACGTTGGGGATCTTGACAAGGCGCGCGCTGTTCGACTTTGCCTCGCGGGTGACCACTGTGTATTTCTTGGCGTAGGCTTCCGCCACCAAGTGATAGTCCGCGGTATTAAAGAAGCCGTTCACCGCAGATTCCTCGTAGTCCATGCGCCTAACCTCGGAAGCCACCGTCTCCAAGGCGCGTGCCGTGGACGCGTTCGGATGCAAAAAGAATTCACCGCCCCGCTCGTTGGCCCATTCCGCCAGCTTATCACTGCCTTTTTGCAGCTCATCGTTAACCGCCTGCACGCTGTACACTGAGCCGTCCCCATTCCGCTTGACCAACCACTCCCAGAATCCCGGACAGACGTCGAACATGTAATAGTAGTCCTTGGCCTCTATGAAGACGTTGGTGTCCAGAACATACGGCATCTAGCGGCCAACTCCGAGTTTGTGTGAAAGTTCTTCAATATTAGACGCCTTCCATACATCCAGCAGTCTTCTTGACGTGACCGGCGTGGTCCTCCCCTCCATGGTGCTGGCAAGAAGTGCAAGTGTAAATTTCCGGCTCGCCCGCGCCAGTATGTTGTTGTAGTAGTTACCGCCACCCTTTCCAGTATCTTTTATTTTCTTCTTTTTCTCTTTTTCGCGCTCAGCAGCGCGTGCCACCTCTTTGTCGTATACCTCTTGGAAGGCGGTTCGATCAAGCCCGCCCGTATCGTATATGCGCCTGAGGATCACCTGCCTGCTGACCTTGAAGCGGCGGACGAGACGGTCCACCTCCCTGTCCAGATCCGCTGTCCGGTCATACTCTTCGCGTATGGTCTCGGACGGCACCAGCACCTCCGCCGCTACGGCGTTGCACCACCTTTCAACGGCATGGTCTGGCTCATCGGCAACGGAGTTGTTCGACACGGCGGACCGGCCCAGCCATATGTGAGCCACCTCGTGGGCAAGAGTGAAGATCTTGGCGCTCTCATAATCGCTGCCGTTGACAAACACAAGGGGCGCCCAGGGGTCTGCCAGCGCGAATCCGCGAAATTCATCAACGTCTAGTCTGCGATGGGTGTTGTTTCCGACCACGCCGCTCACCATGACCAGGATGCCGAGGGTCTCCACATCCCTTACCAACTGGCGGCGGGCGGCATCCTTGCCAGACATGCGTTTCCGCTGCTCCACGCTAAACTTCAGGGCTGTCCGTATCCGCCCAGCAGAAGACACTACGTCGTCGGCCGTGCTCATGCTGCCTACGAAGCCAAGCGGCCCCTCTCCGGTAGCCCGGGCCTCTTCCATGTACCACGCTTGGCGCTGTTGGCACATGTATATGGTGTCCAGCAGGTCGGCGGATGGGGCAGCCACGCCCGTCCCGCCAACGGTACGAAAGTCCGAGACCGGCAGTCGGTCCTCTGGTGGCTCATCTAGGAAGAGATACCCGATCGGCGTGTATGTTGCCTTGGCAAACTCCTCCAAGTCCCCCAAGGACGGTAATGCCTCCCCGCGTTCCCAAGACTCCAGCTCTGGAAAATTTTTCTTGATGTAAGCATCACCCCGTCCAGATCGCCTGCGCGCCCAACTCAGCATGGACGGCTTTATCCTGACGTCACACATTTGGCCACCGCCTCGGTGATGCCGCAGCACGGCACGGGCAGAGGGTGGGTATTCATCCAGCACATACACGCCCCGCTCATGCATTTGTGTGCTCGCGGGAGATAATATACATTATGGAGATTATGCACAGACCCAGTTCTGAGCGGAAAACGAGGAAATTTTACGAGGGATCTTGCTACGGTGCGACGGTCTGCGCACATTCTCCTATGCATAATCTCCAGTCATTCAACTGCCCTGGTTCGTGTCACCATCCCCAAGTCCCATCTCGGATAGAAACCTAGAAGGCCTGCATTGCTGCCCGAACATGCGGCGCGCGCAGGTAAGCGTCAACTTTTGCCGGGCGCGGGTAATGGCGACAAAACACACTCTCCTCTCCTCCTGCATTTCGGCGCTCCCGTCACCTTCTGCCATTGCCCTCCGGTCGGGCATCTCCCCCTCGACAAGCCCGGCCAGATACACGTGATCAAACTCCAGTCCCTTGGATGCGTGGACGGTATAACATGGGACGGAGTCCTGCGGGGCGGGTGCTGTCTTGGGCTGGAGATCAATCTCCTGTAGCAGTGCTGCCAGCGTCACCTGCTCGGGTCCAAGCTTGTTGTCCGTGTGCGTCGCAAGCAGATCCCACGCATCCGTTTCGTCCCGATACTCTTCGGTGTCGGTCACACCGGCCGGCAATTGCGCAAACCACTCAAAGCTCTTCTGGACAAAAGTACGAAAGTCCAGCCTGTCCACCAAGCACGGCACCGCCCCCTCCAAAAATGACCGTGTCTGGCCGTTCAACTGCTGCCGCAGCGCGGCCCTCAGCCACGCTCGAAGGTGGTGCCCGTCATCGGCCAGCGAGTCGCATATTATGTCATCAACAATCAGCCTGACACCTCCAAGAGGGAGAAACGACATACAGACACGATTCAGCTGATCGCGGCTCTGCCGGACGTTTGCCAGACACAGCATGGCATGCAGCCACGCCATGGGCTTGCTGACGAACTCGTCTTTTCTGACCGGTAGGTGGTACGGCACGCCGCGCCTCTCCAGCCCCTCGGCAATGGACTTTAGCACCGCTCGGTTCCTGCCGAGGACCGCACAGCCACGCCGCCGCTCCGGCGACTGCCGGACAATGTCTCCCGCAATCCAGTCTGACTCCTCGGCTCCAGAATCCAGCATCCTTACAGATACCGCGCACTCTGTCCCGTCCTGCTTGTGGGAGACCAACGCGGCCCTGCCGCCATCATGGGAGGAGTTGTGCGAGATAAGCCGGTTGGCAATCCCGATAATCTCCGGGGGGCAGCGGTAGCTCACTGGAAGCTCCAACACCCTGCAGTCAAAGTCCTTGCGCAGGGACGCGAGCCATTTGGGATCAGCTCCGTTCCACTGGTATATGATCTGGTCGTCGTCTGCCACGGCAAACAGGCGGGTTGTGGAGGGGTTGACGATTTCACGCAAGAGCCCATATTGTGCCAAGTTGGTATCCTGAAACTCATCCACACACACATGCGGATATACCGCATTGATCAGGCTCTGCACGGCAGGCACGGCGCGCAGCAATCTCAGAGCCTCGGCCACAAGACCGCCATAGTCCAGCTCGTTGTTCTCCACCATTATTCGGCGGTAGTTTTCGTAAACGGGTCCGATGTGCCCGGCATTCTCAATATGGCGTTCCCGAAGAAATTTGGTGGCGCCCTCCGGCCTGACATCCTGCTCAATCAGTCGGGTCACAAGGGATAGCAGCGATGCTGCTGCCGTATATGCCGGCGCGCCCGCTCTCCTTACCGCCTCTTTTAGAACCATCATGCGCTCGGCCGGCTGTGTCAGTATGGTAAAATCTGGCCGAATGCCCACATGGAAACCGTGCTGCCGCAGAAGGCTGGCGCCAAACGAGTGGAAGGTGGTCAGATGCATTCGCCCGCCGGCATCCGGAACCATGCTCTCCACGCGTTCTTGCATCTGGATGGCGGCCTTGTTTGTAAAGGTCAAGCCGAGAACCTTAAAGTGCCTTTCTGCCGTCTCTTCTATGATTCTGGCTATGCGTCGGGTCAGGATATGCGTCTTGCCCGAGCCAGGTCCCGCAAGGACCAAGACGGCCATGTCATTGCAGTCTACGGCCTCCTGCTGGCTTGTGGTAAGCGGCGTCAGGATAGACATTCACAGACCCTCCGTAATGCTGGCCAGCCGGTCCAGCATGCCACGTATGGTAACGGGAACGTCTTCTTTAGATTTGATATGTTCTGCTATCCTTGCTGCGGTGCGCGTCTTCTGAGATCTTTGGTGTTTAAGTATATGTTTCCAATAGTCCGGCGACTCGGCATCCCGGGGCATCTCCGGCTTGAAAGTGGAGGGAGTGTTGTTTTCATAAAAACTGCCATATCCCTCCATGCAAAGCATGATCTCCAGATTGGCGTATGGCAGGCGGCCTATGCATCTACCCCCGTCCCGCCCTTCGAGGTGCTCCTGTGCATAGCCCACATTCTTTCCTCCTTCAGAATCCCCGTCGGTAACAACCAGCCACTCTATTCCCAGCTGATTTGCGAGTTTTAGCAGTGTTGAGAGATTACTCTGGGAATACTCAATGCAGTGTACGCCATGGCGCATAATGTCGTAATCGCACACCATGGCGCATCTCTCAAAGATCATACGATCTGTCTCACCTTCTACCAGCAGCCAGCAGCGCGCAAAAAACAGGTTTCCGCGGGCGTCCAGCACGTGGTATCTGATCTTGCGCTTCTCTTCATCATCAAACATGTCCTCGCTTACCTGGTTTACGGCAATGACACCATCCTTTCGGTGCAGCCGCCTCAACGATCCTATGGGAACGCCCGAAACTACATCTCCGGAGTGTGTGGTAATGATCTTCTGACTACTCACATCGCGCAGTATGTCGATGGCGGCGCGCGCCGCCGAGGGGTGGAGGTGCGCCTCGGGCTCCTCAATGGCCAGTATCGGTGACGCGTGCTCCGTATACGTTTCGGCCAGTTTGCTGGATAAAAAGGCCCCAAACAGGCACACTACCGCAAGGCTCTGCGTGCCCTCGCCGTGCCTACCCAACGGTATGTCCGCGCCGGTTGCCGACGTGAGCATCACCTGGGCGCGGGACAGGACGTCAAATATCTTGTTCGGAATGGCTTGGATGCTTACGGGATCCCGATTGTGGAGCGGAATCATTTCCGTGATTTTTCCAAGTTGTTCGCTGATTGCATCAAACGAGGCGTGCGCGTCAACGACTTGCTTGTTTAGCGCGTTCAGCGCACCCTCCAATTCAGATCTACGCGCCGCATCCACATTCAGAGAGCGAACAAACGGCCTCCAGAATTTTGCAGTGGGCTTGAATTCCTGAGCCGCGTCCCGAAGCGCGTTGAGATAAAAAACAAGGACCAGCTTGCGCAGTACGTTTCGGTGGTATTGGTGGTCTATCTTCAGCGGTTCATCGTCAAGGTTCAAAAACTCCCAGGTTGTGGCATCAAGGGTGGCGCCATCGTACGTGCTGCGGACACGCAGTATCACGCTTGTCTTGGCACCATCTGTCTGAAGTACACTCCCCATGCGCCCCATCGCGTCTGTCTCGCTTGGCTGTAGCACAAAATAAAGAACTATCTCTATCGGATCGCCGTCTGCCGGCCTGTCGTCCTTGCCGGCCATGTGGTGGTCATACTCCAAAAATGCATCCCTGCTCGAAAGTGCGGAACCTGCCAAGCATTTACGTATGGCCTCCAGTATTGACGACTTGCCGGTATTGTTCTCGCCTATGAGAACCGTGGTCCCAGCCTCAAGTTTGAGACTCACCTGCCGGATTCCCCGGAATCTCTTTATATCGATCCTTTCTAATATCACAGCCTTGCACCCCACTCCAGCCCGGTTGTTTGTTGCAGCAACCTTGGGGCGGTCCGGTGGCCACTTCTTGCGCAATGTCTCTTGTTCTGCGGTATCCACACACATGATTGGCAATCATATGTAACAAGTCTGCATGCCAAAAATACGTATTTTCGGGCGCCGCAGCGGTCACGGACAAACATACGTGTGTTTATGCAACTACGAAATGCGCCGCCCGCTGCAGGGCCGCCTAGAGCCGGCGGCCGCACCAGCAAACACACATCGGGATTACCGCGCTCCATGAGCAGTCCCACTCGTCCCAAGTATAAGTGGCTTATTGCAGCCTCAAGGCATGCCTCCGGGTCCGCGGCCAAGGCAGACGCGAACCGGTGTCGTCCAACCGTCTTCCACGCGTGCAAGAGGACAGGAGGACACACTCCTCAGAATGCAAAAATATCTGACAGATTAGTGGTCTCCACCAGTCCCAGCCACAGGGTCCACCCCATTCGCCGGGCGCCGTATGGCGCGCGCCGCCCCGACAATATCGGAGAAATGATCCGCCTGAAATTCCGGACTGCCTGCCATCCCCGCCGCGCCTGGACATCGGCCGGGCTTTCGGCGCCTAGAGCATTGGAATAACCAGAGTGCAATAAAGCCCGCAACATGTACTATATCCTTGAATACTCCATGGCGGCCTGATCTGGTCGCCACAAATCGGCCGCGCACGCCGCAGCCCTGCATATGGAAGCAAACTCGCCAGAAGTGCGCGCCACGGTCCGGATCTGAGTACGTGAAGCGAGGGCGCCGCCGGACGCCCGGCTGCCGGACAAACATGGCAGCCGCCCAGAAATCCCGACCGGCGGCGCCAGAGACCGGCCGCCGGGCCCCATGCAAATACTCATAACGCAACCCCCCCTCCCCCGCCCCCGTGGACAAGTCCCAGATACTTGCCAGGTTCTCCGCCGACCCGGACCGATACTATACGGTGGAGCTGTTCCAGAACAAGGGATTCGAGAGGAGGGCATGCCACACCTGCGGCCGCTTCTACTGGAGCGCCAACCCCGGCATGGCAGAGTGCCCCGACCACGACCCGGAGACCTACTCGTTCATCGGCCAGCCCCCCACCCGCACCCGCCTGGACTACACAGAGGCGTGGAAACGCATAGAGGAGTTCTTCACATCGCACAACCACACCTCCATACCAAGGTATCCGGTGGTCTGCCGGTGGCGCGACGACCTGTACTATACCATAGCATCCATAGTGGACTTCCAGCGGGTCTCCGGCTCCCAGGTCACCTTCCAGTTCCCGGCAAACCCACTCGTAGTGCCGCAGACCTGCCTCCGCTTCAAGGACATAGAGAACGTGGGGGTGACAGGAAGGCACTTCAGCAGCTTCTGCATGGTGGGCCAGCACTCCGTGCCGGATACGGGCGGCTACTGGAAGGACACCTGCATGGAGCTGGACCACGGCCTGCTGACGGGCCCGTTCGGCATACCCTCCGAGGAGATAACCTTCGTGGAGGACGTCTGGGCGGGCGGGGGCTCGTTTGGCCCCTCCCTGGAGTACTTTGTGCGGGGGCTGGAGCTGGGCAACGCCGTCTTCACCGAGTTCCAGGGAACCATAGAGAACCACACCACCCTCAAGCACCGCATCATAGACATGGGCGCCGGCCTGGAGAGGCTCGCCTGGATTACCATGGGCACCCCCACCGCGTACGACTGCTGTTTTGGGCCCGCCCTGGACACCATACTGGAGGCATTCGGGGCCGACCCCGACCACCCCGCCCTCAAGCCATACTATACCGGGGTGGCCCGGGGGCTGGACTCCATGCCCGTATCCAGGCTGCGGGAGAGGGCCCGGGAGGAGGCCGGCATAGACCCCGATACGTTCGGCAGGATGATACTCCCCCTGGAGAAATCGTACATGGCGGCCGACCACCTCCGCACCCTGATATTTGCAATAGCCGACGGCTCGCTGCCCAGCAACGTGGGCGGGGGGTACAACCTCCGCATGATGGTGCGGCGCATAGCCGACTCGGGCATGCCCGACATACACGACATCATAGGGAAACAGGTGGACTACCTCTCGGCCACCTATCCGGAGCTGGATAGGCGGCGGGACGACATCAACACCATACTGGACATAGAGATGGAACGGTACCGCTCCACCCGGGGCCGCATGGCCAAGCTCGCCTCGCGCATCAAACAGAAGAGTGATGCCATCACCGTCGGCGAGCTCATAACGCTGTACGAGTCCGACGGGATAACCCCCGAGTATCTGGCAGAGTGCGGGGCCATACCGTCGGTGCCCGACGGGTTCCGGGCAGCCCTGGCCTCGCTCCACCAGAGCCGCCGCAGGGCACCCCCCGAGCCGCCGGAGACGCCACTCCCGGCCACCACCCCCCTCTACTATATGGAGGATCCGCCCGAGTTCGAGGCGCAGGTGCTGGCCACATACAGAAACGCCATAATACTGGACAGGACCTCGTTCTACCCCCGGGGGGGAGGCCAGGAGCCGGACCACGGCACAATAGCCGGCTGCCATATACACGACGTCGAGAAGGCCGGCGATGCCATACTACACCACACCCGGGACACGCCGCCGGAGGCGGGCCGCACCGTGCGGTGCGCCATAGATGTTGAGCGGCGCCGCAGCATCACCAGACACCACACCGCCACCCACATACTGAACGCCGCCTCCCGCCGCACCCTGGGCTCCTGGGTATGGCAGCACTCGGCCCGCAAGGATGCAGACCACGCCCGGCTGGACATCACCCACCACTCGGCGCTGACGCCTGCCCAGATACATACCATACAGGATGCGGCCAACGACATGGTGCGGCAGGACCTGCCCGTCTCCATACAATACATGGACCGGGGGAGCGCCGAGTCCGAGTACGGCTTCAGCATATACCAGGGCGGCGTAGTCCCGGTGGACTCCGTAAGGATAGTGTCCATAGGGGACGTGGACGTGGAGGCCTGCGGCGGGACGCACGTCCCCCGGACGGGACTGGTGGAGCACATCACGATAACCCGCGCCAAGCGCATACAGGACGGGGTGGTGCGCCTGGAGTTCACCGTCATGGAGCGGGAGGCGCCGCCCCCGCAGGATACGCAGGAGAGGCGGCCGGACCACTCCGATATCATAGCGCGGCTGTGCGGCGACATACCCGCCAGCTCGCACGACGGCCAGTACATATCATACAACATGGGCGCCTGCGTCATACACGAGGACGCATACGACCAAAAGTTCCACACCACGCTGGCCAAGAGGCTGGTCAAGTCCGGCCACACCATAACATACTGTGGCATGTTCCGGAGCGGGCCGGCGGTCCGCGTCATGGTATACTGTACGGAGGACTCGCCCCACGACGCCATGGACATAGCCAGAACCATATCAGAGATGCTTGGGGGCCGGGCCGCCGGCAGCCATACGTTCGCGCAGGGCGGCGGGAGGCGCACCGGCATGATGCGGGAGGCCGCCGCCTGGGCCAGGGGGGCCATACTATGACCGAATGGCGCGATATGGAGGAGAGGTGGCAGAAGGCGTGGAGTGAGGCCCGCCTGTTCGAATCAGACCCCGACTCCCGCCCCAAGAAGACCATCACGGTGGCGTACCCCTACCCCAACTCGCCGCAGCATTTGGGCCACGGCCGCACCTACACGCTGGCCGACATCAACGCCCGGTTCTGGCGGATGCGCGGGTACAACGTGCTGTTTCCCATGGGGTTCCACTACACCGGCACCCCCATACTGGGGATGGCCCGGCGGGTGGCCGGCGGCGACCCGGAGATAATGGACGGCCTCCTGAACATATACGGGGTCCCCCCCGATACGGTGCGGGGTTTTGCAGAGCCGCTCAACATAGCCAACTACTTCAGCGCCGAGATAGAGACGGGCATGAAGGAGATGGGCTACTCCATAGACTGGCGGCGGCGCTTCACCACCATACACCCCGCATACCAGAGGTTCGTGGAGTGGCAGATAGAGTCGCTGCGGCGGCGGCGCCTCATACGGCGGGGCTCCCACCCGGTGGGGTGGTGCCCCCAGGACGGCAACCCCGTCTCGCAGCACGACACCCTGGGCGACGTGGAGCCCGAATTCGCCGAGTATACCATAGTCAAGTTCGGCTGGGGCCGCCACATACTGCCCGCGGCGACCCTGCGCCCGGAGACCATATTCGGCGTGACCAACCTGTGGGTGAACCCCGACGCACAGTACGGGATATGGCAGGTGGGCCGCGAGAGGTGGATCATGACAGAGGAGTGCGCCCAGAAGCTCGCCCACCAGGGCCGGCGGCCCGTACATATTGGCGACATACCCGCCTCAGACATGCTGGGCGCCGCCGCCGAGTCGCCGGTCGGCGGCCACATACCGGTGCTGCCGGCCGGGTTCGTGCGCCCGGACACCGGCACCGGCATAGTGATGTCGGTGCCCGCCCACGCCCCCTTCGACCACGCGGCCCTCCGCGCCATCGACCCGGACGGGACCATACCCTCCCGGCCCATAATCGCAGTATCGGGGTACGGGGACGACCCCGCCGCCCAGATATGCGGGGGGCTGGACACCTCCGATGAGTCGGCGCTGGAGAGGGCCACCGAGACGCTGTACAGCAAGGAGTTCCACACCGGGGTGATGCTGGAGGGGTGCGGCCCATACTCTGGCAGGAGGGTCTCTGAGTGCAAGGACGACATAAGGGGGTGGCTGGCACGCAAGTTCGGCGCCCGAACCATGATGGAGATGGCCGGCGAGGTGCGGTGCAGGTGCGGCGCCCGGTGCATAGTAAAGATGCTGGAGAAGCAGTGGTTCCTGGATTATGGCGATGAGTCCTGGAAGGCGTCGGCCCGCCGCTGCCTGGATGGCATGGAGGTGCTGCCCCCCGAGATACGGGGCGAGTTCCACAATATCATAGGGTGGCTGCGGGAGCGGGCCTGCGCCCGGCAGCGTGGGCTGGGCACCCGGCTCCCCTGGGACCCGGACTGGATCGTCGAGAGCCTGACTGACTCGACCGTATACACCGCGTTCTACATCCTGATGAAATATGTGAACGCAGGGGCCATCCAGCCCGACGTGATGGACTGGGACCTCTTCGAGTACGTCTTTCTGGGAAGGGGGGAGCCGCCGAACCCGACGGCGCAGGAGATGCGCCAGGAGTTCCTGTATTATTATCCGGTGGACACGCGCCACTCCGGCCGGGACTTGGTGCCCAACCATTTGACGTTCTTTGTGATGAACCACACGGCCCTCTTCCCGGAGAGGCACTGGCCCCGCCAGATAGTGGTGAACGGCTCCGTACTGATGGACGGAAAGAAGATGTCCAAGAGCATGGGCAACATCATACCCCTGCGGGGCGCCATACTGAGACATGGCGCCGACCCCATCCGGCTGGGCATCACCATATCCGCCGAGCTTCTCCAGGACGCCGACGTCAACCTAGAGTCGGTCTCGGGGATGGGGACCCGGCTGGAGCGGATGATCCGGGAGTGCGGGGAGGCCGAACCCGGGGAGGCCGGCGGGGAGCGGGAGGATGCCTGGATGCGCTCCAGGATACACTGGACGGTACAGGCAGTGACCGCGAACATGGAGAGGATGAGGATGCGGGAGGCGCTCCACGACGTCATGTATGGTATGGAGCGGGACGTCCAGTGGTATGCCCGCCGGCTGGCGGCCCGGGGCCGCGCCATGCCCCCCGGTATGGCGCACATGATATGCGAGATGAGGGCGCGGCTCCTGGCCCCCTTCGCCCCCCACACCGCCGAGGAGATGTGGCATACGCTGGGGAACGACGGTTTTGTCTCCGTCTCCGAGTGGCCCGAGGCCGGTAACGTGGACCATTCCATAGTGCACGACGAGGACTACCTGGTCTCGGTGCTGCGCGACATATCCAACATAGTGAGGGTGTCAGGTATCGCCCCCAGGCGCATACGGGTGTACGCGGCCGAGTCCCGCGAGATATACGATACGGTGCTGGAGTGCGTGGCGGGGGGCGCCGCGGACATGCGCAGCATAATGGAAATCATATCCGGCGACGATTCCAAGAGGCACCTGCGCGTATACCCCAAGGAGATAGCCGCCTGCCTCAAGGACATACTCTCCGAGAGTGTTACGACCCGCGAGGCGCGTCTGCGCCACAGTACGTTCGACGAGAGGAAGCTGCTGGAGGAGCACCTGCGCGACGTGGTGCGGACAGAGTACGACTGTACCGTATCGGTGTACGGGAGCGGTGGGGTGCCCGAGTCCGAGGACCCCAAAAGGAAGGCGCGCCTTGCCCGGGCGTACCACCCGGCCATCTACATAGAGTGATGCGGTTCGCAGGGGGGCACCTGTATCGTCTAGGACACCATCAGGAGTCACATCCTAGCCTTTCCACCCATATGGCACCCAAGAGGGCAGAACTGGCGGCCAATCCCGATTCTGGCCGGTCGGCGATCTACTCGACTCAGGGCATGATGGTGGTATGGTCGGTTATGGCTTTGGGGAGATCGGCGCCGCTGAGATCGGCTCTAACCAGGAAGGCTCCGCGCAAGTCGGCGTAGGCCAAAAGCGCCCCGTCCAAGTCGGCTCCATACATGCAGGTCCCGTGCAGGTCGACTTCTAGTAATATAGCATCAGAGGTTGGTCCCGACCAAGGTGGCCTCGCGTAGGTCTGCATCATCCAAAAAAGAGTAGCCGGGGTTTGCGCCGCGGAGGTAACCCCAGTCAGGTTTGCGCCGGTGAGG
Organism: Nitrosopumilaceae archaeon; assembly: GCA_021296165.1. GTDB lineage: Archaea > Thermoproteota > Nitrososphaeria > Nitrososphaerales > Nitrosopumilaceae > VYCS01. Next base: position 15,790 of record JAGWAW010000009.1, read on the forward strand.
ACTGTTCCGCTCTGGTAACCGGGGCGTTCAGGTCAGGAGGGCCGCACCGAGACCCTGATGGGCTCGTACAGGCCCTCGCCGCCGTGCAGCGACACGTGGGACAGTATGGTGTACACGCCCGGCTCGGGCGTCTGCACCTGTATTATGGTGGTGGTGTCGTTCCAGTTCCGCACCGGGTAGAACCCTCCCCCCTCGCTGAACGCCGAATTTCCCAGCCAGTCGCTGGACGGCCAGTACGCCAAGTCCCCGAAGACTCCGGGGTCGGCATTCGTCTGGATTATCTCGCCGGCGGGGTCCACCACAAACACCCCCACGTGGGTGCGGTTGGACAGCCAGGAGACCTCCACGACGGCCGACTCCACACCCTCGGGCACGTACACGTAGTGCTGCCGCCACTCCCCGGCGGGATACCTGCCGGACATGTCAAAGGAGCCCTGCACCAGCCCCGCCGGCAGCAGGGCATCGCTGCCGCCGTCGGACAGCACCGCCTCGCCGTCCAGCCGGGGCGCCACCGCGTACGAGACCGGCACGCTCGCCGTATGACCGTCTGACTCGAACCGCACGAACCCCTGGTGCACGCCGGCGGCTGCCCCCGGCGGCGCCGAGACGGCCGCCTCCACCACATGGCTGGAGCGGGGCGGCACCACAACAACGCCCGAGTCGGTCCATGTCCCCTCCCAAGGCCCGTACCCGTAGTATGACACGGTCATGGTGTAGTTTATGGCGGTGGAGTTCCTGTCGGTTATGCCCTCCCAGTACGAGGCCTGCACCGGCACCGGGTACACCCCCACCACCGGCACCCCCTCAAACGACATGTGCGGGTAGGAGATCCGCAGTTCCTGACCGGTCCCCCAGCTGCCCGCCCTGTTCACCAAGGCCAGCTCGCCATAGTCCACCGTATGGTCGGCGTTTGAGTCGCGCCAGTCGTACATGTACAGCGACGCTATGGTAAAGTCGTCTGCGTACAGCTGCGTGGTGGAGTTCATAAAGTCGTCAAACTCAAAGTTCAGGTTCACGACCAGCAGGTCCGACTCGGGTATCGCATGTACGGCGAACAGGTCCGACAGGGAGTGGTGCTCCCGGGCGTCGGAGAGCCGTATGTAGTTGGGCGCGTATGTGTCAGTCCCGTTCAGTATGGGATCCTGCTGGCGGGGATCTGTAGTGTGGTGCGACTCGTGTCTCTCCAGCTCCCGCACCATCTCCGGCTGCACCCGCACCGTTATGGGGTGCGGGTTGGGATTCTGTATGGTGAATGTAGTCGAGCTTCGCGAGCCGGGCTCCAGGTGCCCGGCGAACCACCCCGCCGAAGGATATGGCCGGTCGGGCACGTACACCGTCCCCAGCCCCAGTTCGGTGCGGTTGAGCGAGTCCAGGGCATCTGACAGCACCCCGCGTATATTGCTGTACGAGGCGTCGTTGGTCACCGCGAACGGGCCGTCGCCTAGCACGTACGCGACGGCCGCCCCCACGTCCAGCCTCCCGGCCCCCTGCGCCATGGGATCGTTGCCGGTGTCGGCGGCCGTGGACATCAGTATGTTCTTTATGGTGAACGGGGCGTAGGGCTTCCCGGCATCCTCCAGCTGTCCCATGACGACGGCCGCCCCCCCGGCGACCAGCGGCGCCGACATGCTGGTCCCGCCAAACGTCCCGAATGCCTCGTAGGAGTCGTCGCCGGCGTCCCGCGTCGCCCATGAGGGCGCAAAGCCGTACGCCCCCACCGAGAGTATGTCCGGCTTTGTAGCGCCCAGTGCCCCCGGCCCCCGGCTGGAGAGCTGGGCCAGGTGCCCGTAGTGCTCGGTGGAGTTGCCAAAGCGCGGCTGCTCGGCGAAGAACCCGTACCCGGTGTACCCGGCGTTGAACGTGGCTCCCGCCGTCAGGGCCAGCAGTGAGGAGCCGGGCATGGACGAGCTCCCGTACCCTTGGCCGCTGTTCCCCGCGCTGGACACCATAAGCGTGCCCGGGTAGCGGCCGTCCAGTGACCCGGGAACCGACAGTACGTCCGAGAGCAGCGACAGATAGTCGTACCCGGGAGCCGCCTCCAGGAGCGGGAAGGCGGGCACGCCCCAGCTGTTCGATATTATGTGGGCGCGCCTCTCCCCCGAATAGGTCCACCCGGAGCCGTCGTTGTCCATGCCGGCGGCCCACATCCAGCCGTACTCGGTGCTGCCGTACCAGAGCGCCTTCACGGGCAGTATGGTGGCGCCCGGGGCCACGCCAGGTATGGTATAGGTGCGGGAGTCGTTGTATATGTGGTAGGTGTTCTCCCCCTGAGCCGCTATGAGCCCGGCGACGGCGGTGCCGTGCCCATTTATGTCGGTCATTATCCCAATATAGTTGCCGTCGGCATCGACTGGGTCCAGGAGGGTGGTGTTTGCCGCCCCGGGGACATACCCCTCTGGGGTCGCCTCCCCGAAAATCCCGTACACGTCCAGAACGCGGGCGCCCAGCATCCCGGCGCTGTAGTCGGCCAGGCCGTCGGCATCGGCGTCGTACACCAGCATCTCGTTGCCGGACCCCATCCTTATGGGGGCGTCGTCGGTAAAGTCCAAATCCAAGGAGTCGTGCCCGGCATGCTCCTGCCAGGTGGTATCCATGTCCGGTATTATGGTGTCGTATATGCCCGGCACATCCGGGTCCGTGACCAGGACTGGCACGGCCTGTATCGTGCCGTGGTTCAGCTGGAGGGACACCCCCAGATGGTACACGCCACTCTTGGATGGTATGTAGTCGTGGCTGCTGTGGCCTATGCGGAAGTCGTTCAGTACGACGCCCTCAAGGACCGGCGAATCCCCCAGCAGCGGGTACAGCGAGTTGTACACCGATACGACGGCGCCCCGGCTGGCCAGGTACACGCCGGTTCCGTCCACGTACACGGTGTGGTTGAAGGCGTTGCGCAGGGCGCCGTTCGGGTCCACGAACGCCCTGAAGGTGTTGTTGGTGAGTATTATCCCCTGCCCGTCGGGATCCAGCATGAGTGGGTGGTTGTCCGCGTCCCGGGCCACCGCGTGTATCATGTCGGGGTTGGAAAAGTCCGTTCCGGTGTCCACCACTGCCACCACTATTCCGCTCCCGGTGGCCCCGTACGCGTGGGCGCGGGCCGCCCCGGTGACGTGGCCCAGGTTGGCCGCCTGCGGGAGCGCGGCCTCATCCTGGTGTGAGGAGAGCCGGATGTCCCGCATGCCCTGAGGGTTGAAGGCTCCCTCCAGCACCACTATCCGCCCGTCTATGATATAGCGGTGCAGATCATAGGATCGCAGCGCCTGGGGGTCCAGCGAGATTATGCGGCCGGTGTAGTCCAGGCCGGAGTAGTCGAGCCGTTCCGGCCCGAACACCTCGTGCTCTATGCCGGGGCCCAGCGCGTGCGACTCGGCCGCGGCGCCCGCCAGTATGGCCGCTGCGCCCGCCAGTATGACCGCCGTCACGCCCCGCAATATGCCAAGGGCGCACCCCGCCGCGTTATTATCTGCTTCGTCGGCCGGTCCGGTATTCATCCCGATGGACATGCCTTGGTGGTCCGCCCGAGGACCGCAGCGGCCGCACGCCCGAATGCGCCGATGGCGGCACGGCGCCCGGGCCGTGGCAGGCCCGACCGCAAAGGCGCATGCCCGACAATTTGGGGGCATTTGCAGGTCCCAAATCGCTTCGATCAGGCGCGTATCTGCCGCCAGGCGGGGGCTGTGAACTACCCACGCCGCCTCGGGGCTGCCGTCCGGGCAGGCGCCGGGCCGTCACGGCCGGCCGCAGGGCGCCGGGGGCCGCCCACGGGCGAGTCCCCCGTCCGCCAAGATCTGCGCCATCGCACGCGTCTGCACACGGCGTCCTGCACCATGCCCAGCCGCGCGGCGAACCCGTTCACGTACGGGTGCAGGCGCTTGGGCCCGATGCGGCGGAACGTCCCGCCACACCCGCGCCTCGCCGGTGCCCAGAACGACCTCGCGCTGCCGCGCGGCGGCATCCCGCCGACACGGGCCCCGGCCCGGACGGGCCCGCCGCCGCGGTTTGCCGTACGGCGGTTGTCCAGACCGCCGTACGACCGGTTCGGGAAGGGCGGACACCGGTGCGCGTTCAGGCCCCCCTTGGAAACGCGATCTGGCGGTCTCGGATACGGCGGCGGCCCGACAGTCCCCAGTCTTGCCGGTAAGAAGGACCGGCGCGCCGGACCGGCAGGGGTGCCCGAATGCTCATCCTGGCACCGCGCCGCAGGGCATAAATCGGCGGCCATTCCACCATGCCCGTTGCGGGCAATCAACCGCGCCTGCATGGCCGCGCACGGCACCGCGCCGGGAGGGCATACCAAGCCGGGCCATACGGGAGGGCGGCATGGGGCGTAGGAGGCGGGCAGGCCGGCCCAGCGGGGAATCCGCCGGGAGGGCAGGATCCCGCCGGGGAGGGCGGCCATCCTACCCGCGGGAAGGCGACAGGGAGAAGGCCGAGGAATACATCACCGAGGGCATGAACCACCAGCAGCTCGGAAGGTACGACAGGGCCATGGCATTCTACAACAAGGCGATAGAGGCGGATCCCACCTGCATCAACGCCCACTCCAACAAGGGGGCGGTACTGGCCGTAACAGGAAGGCCTGCCGAGGCTCTGGCCCCCTTGGAAAGGGCGGCGGAGCTGGTGGCCGTGGCCGTTCCAGACAAGGACCACGTTACGGTCCACACGAACCTGGCAGGGGTCCTGGATATGCTCGGAAGGCGCAATGAGGCCGTCGGCCGCCTGGAAATGGCACTCGACTGCCTGGACAAGACCGGCCCGGACGAGGGCTATCGGGAGCTGGTGGCGTACTCGTTTGAGGAGGTTGGGGAGGCGGCCAAGGCGGCGGCCTGCCGGGGAGGCGGCGGCCCGGCCTGGAAGCACCACGGGGAGGGGATCCGGCTGGCGAACGAGGGCAGGGACGAGGAGGCGGCGGCCTGCTTTGATCGCGCCGTCCGGGAGGATCCGTCCCTGGCCGAGGCGCACTACAGCAAGGGTACCATGATGCGGCGCCTGGGGAGGTTCGGCGGCGCGCTCGACTGCTTCCGGCAGGCGGCCAGGGCCAACCCGGACTTTGCGCTGGCGTACAACGGCATCGCCGTGGAGCTGACCCGCATGGGCAGGGACGACGAGGCCCTCGAATCCGTGGAGGAGGCCCTGAGAAGGGATCCGGATCTCGAAACGGCCATCTTCGGCAAGGGCATCATCCTGGCCAGCAACAAGCAGCACAGGGAGGCCATCGCATGGTTTGACCGCGCCGCCAAGAGGAGTCCAGACGACGTCAGCGTCCACATCAGCAAGGGAAAGTCCCACAGGGCGCTCGGCGAGAACCGGGAGGCCCTCCGGTGCTTTAATCGTGTCCTGGAGCTGGATCCCCGCAACAGGGACGCGCTGCGGGCCAAGTCTGAGGTTGAGCGGGCGCTCGGTACGGGTAGCGGTGGATCGTGGTGGGACAAGATGCACGGCGGAAGATAGGGGCGAGTGTGGACGGCGCGACGCCGCCCGCCCGATTCCGGCACACGCCCGGCGGCGCGCGGGTACGCCCGCATTCAGCCGGGACGACGGCGCCCCGGGCCCCCGTAGCGGATCCGGTAGCGGCGGACAATTCGATCCGATCACCCGGCACACACCGGCCGGGGCGTGGTGCCGCCTGAGGCCGGTCCGAATTGGAAGGTTTAGATCCTCCATCATCCCCCGGGCCCCCATACTGCGGCGGTGCCAGTGCCGCAACGTCCACACCTCGGGCATGCCCACTCCTCCAAGAGCCGCTCCCGGATGAGAGAGGGGCGGGGGACGGGAACTGCCGGGTTGTAAATATTGCAAGTTTTGTAAATTTTGCAAGTACATACTCAACCCCTCTGACGGCCCGCAGTGACACCCCACCGCCGGGTGCCGGCTCGGCAACGAAGGGACGCCCTCCATGGCCGATCCAATCGATACATCAACATTAGGGCGATCTTTGGGCTGCCGCATGGGCACCCAACTCGCACTATACCGGAACGAGATCGCGCGGCTGTTCGGAGAGATTGACGGGCGCGACACTGCCACACTGGAACTGCGGGGCGAGATCGCGCGGCTGAAGGCGGAGTGCGCCGAGAAGGTCGCCAGGGCCGGCGCCTGCGCGCCGGAGGATGGCATATGCGCGCACGCCGCCGAGGCGATGCGGCTCCAAGACGAGGTCGCGCGCCTGCAAA
>JAGWAW010000133.1 GCA_021296165.1 Nitrosopumilaceae archaeon
TGATCCTCAAATTAATATGGCGCGCTATATACTTATCAACAGGTTGGCTCCGGCGGCCCGGGAAGGTCTGCGATGTCGACCCGCGGCCGGGAGGCATGCGAATTATGAAACGGTGTCGGTAGCAACGTGGTGCAGCCTCAAGCCCCCATCAGACAAGGACGAATCATCACATCATCGCCGTATTCTGAGCGTGAAAACCAAGTGGACCTGAGGATGTACTCAACAGTGTGGGGGACTCAAGGCGGCGTTTCATGTCAAATCTAACCCGACACTTGATCCCGCAGTCCCATGCGGTCTTGTCAGCGTGGAGTGCATTTGGCATGAAACGCTACCCTGTTGGATAACTCCGATACGTACAATTGTCTTATATTCTGGCGGTGCGGTTCGATGGCATGCGCCACCACATACGTGACAATCCAATGGGGGTAATCGAGTTCGAGATGGGTTGGGGCGATGTGGTCAATGCCGAGGCCGCCTCCATGGTGTGGATGCGCGGCGACCTCGCCGTGGAGACAAAGCAGCGGAGGGGCGGCCTGCTCAAGAGCCTCAAGTCGTCCGTACTATCCGGCGAGTCCTTCTTCATCAACGAGTATACTGCCAATGCCGACGGATGCAGCCTGGGTATAACGGGTAACGCCTTGGGCGACCTTGCCTCCATAACCGTAGACAGGCAGTTTTACGTGCAGTCCGGCTCGTACGTCTGTTCCACGGGTGACCTCACGCTGGATACCCAGTGGCAGGGATTCAAGCGCGGGCTGTTTGGCACCAACCTCTTCACACTGAAGACGGTGGGTGAGGGCGAGCTGTTCGTGGACTGCTGGGGCGCCCTGCGCAGTCATGCCTTGGAGCCGGGCGAGGAGATGATCATAGACAACTACCAGATAGTGGCGTTCGAGGAGATGTCATATGATGTGATCAAGCACGGCAACATGAAGACCACCATATTCGGAGGCGACGCGCTGGTGACCCAGTTTGTTGGGCCGGGCACCGTCTACTACTCCACCAAAAACCCGATGGAGGTGGCGCGGGCGCTGGCACCCTACATGCAAGGGCGAGGCTCCAAAGGCGTGGGATTGGGGATGGCCGGTATGGGAGTGGGGCTGGCCGGCGGCTTTCTCGGCAGCAGGTAGCTGCCGTAGCGTATGAATCAACTGGTACACGTTTAGGCTCAGCACTAGTATCTGATGGCTTTCATGGTGTGTTTGGTGCGATTTACGCGGCTTAACCATCACGTGGCCAGATCATGCTCGGCATGTCTGTAAAAACTGTCAGACTAGTGCTGTAAAAGTGCTTTTTGTGCATTTTCTGACATCACGCTGAGCCTAAACGCATACATCGACTGTCTCCTAACCTTTAATATTGGCGCGGAGGTATAGTGCGGGTATGGCGCACCTATCTTGGATGGCGGTGGCCGTGGCCGTGGCCGTGGCCGTGGCCGTGGCAAGCGCCGCCGTTCCGGCAATGGCCCAATTTCAGCAGGGCGGGGTGGATCATCCCGGAGACTGGTACGTGGGCGAGGGCATGCAGGCCGGCGACTACTACGTGTACGAGGTCTGCTATGTGGACTACAAGGAATGTGCCCAGTTTCAGTTTGAGATGTGGATAGAGGGGGACATTCAGGTCGGAAGTGAGACGAAGTGGCTGGCACACGTGGTGGTGTACGACGGCAGCCGTATCGTAACGGGCCAGATGGAGCTGGGAAAGATCGCACCCGAACCCACCGGCGGATCTGCGGATCTGGGTGTGTACCGGGGAGCGTTCAAGTCGTCGGTGGTGTGGCTCTCGGCGTTCGCCAACGCGAACGAGCCTAAGCGGTTCTCGATGCCCTCCTGGGGCAAGATAGCCAACATAGGCGGCGAGCAGATACTGCCAAAAGAGGTGGTCGCCGGAGGGCTGGATACGCCGGCGGGCCACTTTGACGACGTTATCCTGATAGGCTGGAGGACCGGCGGGGCCAACAGCCAAATCTGGGTGTCGGACGGGTTCCCCTTCCCACTCAAGGCCCTTACTTGGACGCACGTCTCAGAGGGAATCCCGCCCAAGGAGTACGAGTTTGAACTACAGGAGTACAGGACCGGCGTGATGGAGAATCCGTTTGCTGGCGTGATGTCAACTGCCGTGGAGCAGGCCGAGCAGGGGTGTCCGGACGTGCAGGAGCTGGCCCAGTCCGTAAAGAGGCCTACGCACTTCTTCCAGTACCAACTGCACGTGTTCTACTCGCCGGATCCGCCGGTGGAGGATTGCCCCCTGAGAATGCTGGTGAAGTTCATATCCAAATACGACGACACCGCGTTTCTCAATCAGGTCCAGTACGATCTGTGGGTGGTGGATGTGGACCAGGACGGCAAACCACTCACCCCGCCACTCCGTTCCATAGCCGACGAAGACAACAGGCTGTATCTGTATTCACCATCGGGCCAGTCGGAGATCGATTTTACAGTGGCCGAGTCGGGGACCGCCAACTACTTGCTGTATGTGTACGGCTTGGCACCCGAGAACATAGTTCCGTCTACCAACGAGCGGGACTTTCTGCTGCTGCCGCTGGAGGTGCATCCGGGTGTACCTGCGGACCCGGAGATCGCGGATGCGACCGAACCGGCCATCCCAGAATGGATCAAGAACAACGCCCTGTGGTGGGCCGAGGGGCAGATCGACGACGACTCGTTCATTCAGGGACTGCAGTTCTTGATCCGGGAAGGGATCTTGGTTGTGCCGCCGACCGATACGGACGGAGAGGCGGATCCGGGACCCATACCCGACTGGATCAAGAACAACGCCCTGTGGTGGGCCGAGGGGCAGATCGACGACGACTCGTTCATTCAGGGGTTGCAGTTCCTTATTCGGTCCGGAATAATGCGGGTCTCCTAGTTGGCCACCCTGTTTCGGTATCCAAAGCGACGACTGCGCAAGATGGTCCAAAAGGGGGAGTATGCCGAGGCACTACAGTACGGCACGTCCATCGAGTCCAAATATGCCGAGGATCACGACTTTCTGTTCATAATGGGCAGCATCCACTACATAATGGAAGAACCGCGCAGCGCCATAAAATATCTGGACCGGGCCGTATCTCTGCGTCCCGACGACCTTGAGGCCCTCATGCTCATGACCAACGCCCACATCTCCCTGAAACAGCGGCAAGAGGCCGCCTCGTGCTGCATGCACATCCTGAAGGTGGATCCCGGCCACACCGAGGCGAAGTCTCTCTTGGGAGACCTGCAGGACTAGTAGACGTTCTCCATCAGCCACTCGCAGTATGCAGTAACCTGCTGATCGAAGACGGTCCATATGTGCAGTGAGTGGGGCAGGATGTCTATCTTTCCGCCCGGCGCCCACACTCTGGCGCCCTCCTTTCCCTCATACATGTAGGCATCCTCGACCTTTACGTCTCCGAATATCTCCTTGGCCTTGGCTTTTATGATGTCGCGTGGTATGGGAAAGTTCTTGCGCTCCCGGTCTATGATGAGGCTGATGTCCCTCTTTCCGTACATGTCGAACTCCTCTATCTTTCCCTCATGGGGAAAGTTCACTATGAGGTGAATGCCGTACTTTGATCCCGTCTGGCGGCCTATCTCTACAATCTTGGAGTATGCCATGGCAGGATTCCGAGCCAGCAGGAGCCTGATCTGGGCCGTATCGCGCTTCAGCGCGGTCTGCAGATCCTGCACGATGACCGAGAACTTCACGGCTGCACGGCGCCGGTTCCATATTATAACTTGGTGGGGGTTTGGAGGAGATGTGCTATCCGAGAATCATGTCGCTTAGGTGAGACTAATAACGCGCGGCAAGACTGCGGCAAGCTGCATGAATCGCGCGAAAAGATGAAGCCGAATCTTACGGACAGGGCAATCCGGTATGCCATCAGACAACTGAAGAAGGGCAGGGGCACCCGGGTGGTGGCCGAGGAGATCG
>JAGWAW010000134.1 GCA_021296165.1 Nitrosopumilaceae archaeon
CGCCGCGGCCGCGGCCGCCTCCATACGTACCATAAACGGGATGGCCGGCTCGTTATATGCCCGGCTGGAGAGGCAGTGTGGCCGCCTGGCCGGAGCCGTGCGGGACGCCGCCGCCGATAGTAACATACCCTGTGTGGTGCACCACATGTCCTCGATGATGCAGGTCTTCTTCACCGGTGGTATGGTGTACGACTATGACACCGCCCGGCGGGCGGACGCCTCCATGTTCTCTCGGCTGTTCGCCGGCCTGCTGGAGCGTGGCATATTCGTGGCCCCGTCCCAGTTCGAGACCGTATTCTTGTCGGCGGCCCACACAGACCAGGACATCGATATGGTGGCGCGGGCCTACCAGGACAGCATGGGGGCGATGGCCCCATAGAATATGCGGTGGCGGCGCGGGGGAGCCGGCGCAGGCCCGCCTGGTGGTGAACATGCTGAAGGGCGCCATACTTGGTGCATCGTTTGGTGTGGTGACGGTGACCACCCGGGGGGATACGGACTCCAGGCCGATGTTCGCGATGGACCGGCGGGGGGTGTTCGAGCGGGAGGTGAACCAGGCCGTTACAGACGGCCGCGCAGACTTTGCCGTCCACAGCATGAAGGACGTCCCAAATACCATGGCGCCGGGCCTGGTATTGGCCTGCGTGCCGGAGCGGGCCGACCCGTACGACACCATGGTGTGCCGCCCGGGCCTGGATACGGGGGAATGGTTCGTGGTGGGGACCAGCAGTCTGCGGCGGGCGGCGCAGGCCAGGCTGGCGTTCCCAAAGTGCGAGGTGCGGCCCATCCGGGGGAATGTGGACACCAGGATATCCAAGGTGGGCGATACGTTTGATGCTATAATACTGGCCCGGGCGGGGCTGGGGCGGCTGGGTCTGGACATAGATGCGGTGGACCTGCCGCGCGATACGTTCATCCCGTCCCCGGGGCAGGGGGCGCTGGCCCTGGTGTGCCGGAATGACGACCAAAACATGGTATCGCTGCTGCATACCATACAGGATGCGCGCGCCCGGGCCGAGGCCGAGGCCGAGCGCGCCCTGTCCCGTATACTGGAGTCGGGATGCAGGTTCCCGGTGGCCGCCTGCGCCGAACACGACGGCCATACCATACGCATGAGGGCGGCCGCGTACGCGTCCGGCGGGGGGGCCATACACGCCGAATGTTCCGGGACGGATCCCGTCTCGGTGGGGGAGGAGGCCGGCCACACACTGCTGGAGTCGGGGGCCGCCTCGTTTGCCTTAAAATGGCGCCAGGATATGGAGGGGTGGCGATGACCGTATACCTGGTGGGGGCCGGGCCGGGGGACCCCGGCCTGCTCACTATAAGGGCCGCCGAGCTGCTGCGTGCGGCCGAGGTGGTATTGTATGACCGGCTGGTGGCCGACGACATACTGGGGATGGCGCCGAATGGAGCCCAGATGGTGTACGTGGGCCGGGCTGTGGGCGATGATACGACACACCAGGACTCCACCAATGGCATGATGCTCAGGTATGGCCGGGAATATGATAGGGTAGTCCGGCTGAAGGGCGGCGACCCCACCATATTCGGGCGGGGCGGCGAGGAGGCCCGGTTCCTAAAGTCGCACGGCATACCATACGAGATCATACCCGGCATAACCTCGGGTCTGGGCTCGGCCACATACTCCGGGATACCCCTGACATACAGGGGGTACTCCTCGTCTGTGGTGTTTGTGACCGGGCACGAGGACCCCACCAAGGCGGACGAGGCCGTACGGTGGGAGCGGCTGGCCGGAGCGGTGGACACCATAGTGGTGATGATGGGGCTCTCCCGCATCGGAACAATATGCGAGGGGCTGATGCGGGGGGGCATGGACCCCCAGACGCCGGTCGCGGTGGTGAGGTACGGGACCACCCCCCGGCAGGATATGGTGACCGGCAGGGTGTGCGATATAGCGGGAATGGTGGAGGGGATGCAGCCTCCTGCCAACATCATCATAGGAAGGGTGGCCGGCCTGGGCGCGGAGCTGGCCTGGAGATGACCCTTCATTCCAGGAATGTGGCGATAACCCGGGGTCCGGAGGATGCCGCCGAGTTCATATCTGTGGTGGAGCGGGAGGGGGGCCGCGCCATTCCGCTGCCTACAATACGGCTGGTGGGCCGGGGGGAGAGCGTATCGGCCGAGTACCTGCGGGAGTCCGGAGTGTATAACCCCGACTATACGGTGTTCATGAGCTCAAAGGCGGTGAGGCTGCTCATGGAGGATGCCAGGTCGCGCGGCACATACGATGAGACGAGGCTGGCCGTCGCCAATACCATAGTAGTGGCGGTGGGCCCCAAGACCGCCGCCGCCCTGGAGGGGTATGATATACGGGTGAATGCGATGCCAGAGTCGGTGTACTCGTCGGTGGGGGTGGGCGAGGTCATGTCCCGGATGGACCGTGCCAAGAGCCGCGTGCTGGTGCCACGGAGCGGGGCGTCCACCCCGTTTCTGAGGGAGCTGCTGGAGAAGGAGGGGTTCGACGTTTTGGAGGTGCACCTGTATGACGTGGAGCCGCACCCCGGCGGGCCCGTATGGGAGGAGTTTGCCGCCATGCTGGGGAGTGGTGATGTGCACGGGATGGTGTTTACCAGCGTCTCGTCGGTGCGGGCCTTCTTTCATATCATGGAGAGGGTGGCGGGGGCCCCCATACATTTGGAGGGCGTGGCGGTGGTCTCCATAGGGCCGTTTACGTCCGAGGAGCTGGAGCGGTTCGGCGTCTCCCATCATGTGTCGGGGGTGCACACGGTGGCCGGTTCCCTGGATGCGCTGAGGGGGGCGCTGGGGTGACCGCGCCCATCCGTATCATATTATGATGGCCGGCTCCCTGTCGCGGAGCGGCTGGGTGCCCATGGCAACCATGCGTTCTGCGGTGTCGTTCTCGGCCGGGCCGATATCCACTATGAGCACCCCGTCCTCGTTCTGGTTATGTCGGTGAGGTCTCCAGATATAGTTGGGATCATAAATAACCCCGCATGAATTTTACGCCGGTAGTATTTTGTCCAGATCCCTGAACAGAATGTTGCGCGGATTGAACTTTATTTCAAGCGACTCGTACACTAACATTACCTTCCTGAAATAGCTCCTGGCTGGCCGCCTGAAAGTGCGCCGTATCTCTGCCTTGCCGTTGCGCCACATCCACTCGACCGGATTCAGGAACGGCGAGTACGGCGGCAGGAATATCAGTTTGACGAAATCGTTGTTCTTTTTCAGGTATCGCTGCACGCGCCCGAAGTCGTGGTATGCGGCGTTGTCCGCTATCACGGCAACCTTGCCGAATCTGCGCCGCATCTTGTCTAGGCTGGTGAACGTCCCGTCGTTGGCCCTGCCGGCAGCCATGTAGCACGTCTGCCTGTCCAGCGTTACCCCACCATAGGTGGTCTGGCGTTGGTTGCCTGGCGGCATCGGGATCGGCTCGGCATCTTAGCGCACGTAGACCGCGCCGGAACCGAAGATGTTTGAATTTTGGTAGCTTTCGTCCGATATCACGAGCGTGAAACCGTCTTTTCCAAGCGCCTCTACCTCCTTTTCGGCATCTTTCTGCCAGATTTCGAGATCCTCTCTAGACGAAACACGGTCGGGTATCTTGAGAGTCTTCTTGACAATATAGCCGAGCGACCTAAGCAGGTGGCGCCCGTGCGGCTCTATTTCACGCCGGTCCTCTTCTCGACCATCTCAACGAACTCGTGGGCAGTAAACCGCTTGACGCCGCTGACCATCTCCTCCATCTCGCCGCGCAGCACGAAAGGGGGACGGTCCGGCCTCGCGGCATCGGCGAGGCCGTCTAGGTCTTTGCGGTCGTAAGCGTCAAGTCAGTTGCTGACGGTGCCGCGGTCGACGCCTAGCGCGGCCGCTACCGCCGATACAGTAAATCCCTTGACGCGCACCATGTTCACGGCCACGACGCGGGCGTACTCGCGCGTGCTCCGGGTTTTCTTTAAGGCAATCCTATTTTTTTTGGATTCGGTTTGGCCATTCATGTATCTGGTTGAAATTTCGATCATTTATGCCTTACGTAATGCAGGGTTATTTCTGATCCCAACTATATGTCACCTGCAAGGTGCAGGAAAGATCTTTTACAGGTATCTCATATGACGTACGGCTAGACACACGGCCAGCCTGCAGTTTGATCGACACAAATGAACGTGTTTAGGTGCCTCTGAGCGTGGGATCGACGCTTAGAAGATATCATAATCACCAAGGTTTTCAAAACTGGCAA
>JAGWAW010000135.1:0-409 GCA_021296165.1 Nitrosopumilaceae archaeon
CCGGCGCACTTTCGACGGACCGGTCACACACCATGGCACGCCGCTGTGTGCGGTCTGCGGCATGGTACATTCGGCCACGCCCCTGTCCAAGACGATGCTGGATTTTGACGGCGACCTGCGGGGCATGTCGCATGTCCGCCATGCGGGACATGTGACCGTGTGCGGGTGCGGCAGAACCATACGGCCGTCTTTTCCGGGACTGCCCGGACGTTCTTTGGGGACGAGGCGCTGCGGCACATCCTGGTATATTCCACCCTACCCGCCGCAGCACGGATTCGGACGTTGCGTACTATTTTTGCCATCTCAACGGGGCGCCCGTCTCGCCCACCTCCATACTGAACGCGCGCCGCTCCATCAGCGTACCATTGGAGCCGACCATTATACACATACAAGAGGAGCTGAAGAGGGC
>JAGWAW010000135.1:466-894 GCA_021296165.1 Nitrosopumilaceae archaeon
ACATACTGGAGGAGCTGAAGAGGGCCCGCTTCATACAGATAGATGAGACCCCCTACAGGTACCGCAAGAGAAAGGGGTATGTCTGGGTCATCCGCACCGATACGGTCTGCATGGTGCTGGCGCTGTCCGGCAGGGGGAACGACGACATACTGCCGTTTGTGGGGGATCTGCTGGACAAGCCGGTTACCGTTGACGGCTACTCGGTATACCTGTTACTGTTCGGCACGCTGCAGCGCTGCTGGGCGCACATACTGCGGGACGCCGAGGACGTCTGCATATCACATCCAAAGATCCCCCACTACAGGGATCTGTGCCGCTCCCTCAAGATGATATTCCACAGGGCAAAGGGGGTGGCGGCCTGTACCGCTGCGGACGGCGGCGCCCATGTGGACACCTGCAGGCAGTTCGCCGACGAGGTGCGCGACCTG
>JAGWAW010000135.1:1061-5219 GCA_021296165.1 Nitrosopumilaceae archaeon
GCAGAGCTTTGCGGCAACATGCTCAAAGCTTGATCTGGACGTCGGGGAGTCCTTCCTGAGGATACTTCACGACCCCACACACAACATAGTACGGGAGGGGTTGAGGGGTCCGGCGGCCCTGCCCATGCTGCCCATATATGACGCCCCGCCGATGCTGCCCGCGCCCCGGCCTGCCACGCTGCCCATGCCCGCAGGGGAGATGTCTGGACTAGTACCGCTTACGCCAGAACCCATGCCCCGGCCTGCCACGCTGCCCATGCCCGCAGGGCCGTCCCATTCGATCACCAGGCATTGCCGATACGCGGGAGTTTAGCTATATGCGAAGATCGTGCTTTTCAAACAGGCAAGGGGTTGAGTGTGTACGGGTCGGTGGTCTAAATGGTCCGGATCCGGGCCGCAGTCAGTCCCCAACGAGGGATGCGCGGGCTATGGGGTGAGGTTTTGGACCGGTTTTTGGCAAAGCCCTGCCCACATGGAATGGGCGCGGGGAGCGAGAGATGGCATCATGGAAGGGTATGGAAGGGTATGGAAGGGTATGGAAGGGTATGGAGTGTTTCGGGCGTGTCGTGTGGCGGCCGCGGCGTTCTGTATGAGCGTCAGCCACCTGTCGGTGCCCCTGTATGCCCATGCCGGTGGCCGTCCGGCCGCCTGTGCCCCCGTGCGGCTTGACGGAATGATGCGGAGTATCTCCATGCGGAATATCCGCGACTCCTTGTTTGTGCCGCGGGCATACCTGAAGTGGACCACAATCTCGCAGTTGAGCCGCTCCCGCTTGTCGGTGTTGCATATGAGGTTCCGGATGTGGATGTCGCGTATGTGGGGGACTTGTGGCCCTTCAGCGTATGGTACACTTCGACGTTGCCTATTATGGCGTAGACGCCGTTGGCGTCCACATACGAGACGAACTCGGCGGGCGGGCTGTGCAGGCAGGCGTATGTCGGGGGAACGGCTGTGGCGAGGGCCGCCGGCAGGCGTAGCGCCGCCGGGCCGGCGCGCTGCCCGTGCCAGAATGCAGCCCTCAACGCGGATGGTGTGCGCGGGCCGCGGTTTATGTCGTTTTTCTGCCAAGCGGCGCCGGGGCGGGCCGCTGCGGTCGGCCGCAGGATCTGGGCAGGGCAGGCGCAGGACCCGGTGCCCTCCTGCCGGCGCGGGCGCTACGGCCGTCGGCGCTAGCCGCCCGTCGCCTCGGCCGCGCCGGCTCCCTTGTAGCCGGCGCGGTAGGACTCCTCATACAGGGATATGATTCCCCTCATCTGGCTGCTGGAGGCGGCGTCCTTGTAGTCCACCTCCGAGGCATTCAGGAATCTCCTCTGTCGTTCCAGATCCGCCTCCGAACTAAGCATCAACTCCATGGCATTGGACAGCTGCTGGTATAATTCTCTAAATGCCTCCTTGGGCATGTCACCCATCAGATCGGTGGGAATGTTGTCGGGCATGCCGCCCGTCTTGGACAGCCGGGCCTTGGGGCGCTTCACCTCGCAGGCCGCCGCCAGTGCGTCCTCGTAGACGGACTCGAATGCAGATCCGTCCGAGGTGGCGTACGCGCTGGCGGCCAGCGCCATGTAGACCGCCTCAAAGGCGCTGCCGGTTACCGTGTTGATTATTTGGGTGGCGGCCTCGTCCAGAGACAGGTTCTCGGCGCCACGGGTGGCGGTCTGGTACTTCCGCCGGGATATGGCGTCGGCCAGTATCATTGTGGAGATGGCCGACACAAGGCCCACCACAAGCGCGTCGTGCCGGCGGGCCACCTCTGGGAGATTCTCGCATGCCTCCTCAACGGCGTCCGCCAGTTCGCCGGGCGGGACGTCCCGGATGGCTACCCCGAAGACCGCCGCCGTGGCCGCATGCGTGGGCACCCCCGTCCGGATCGTCTCTGCCGCCGTCAGGGCGGCGTTTTCGGCGATCCCCCGAGATTCCTCGTCGGCGGCCCGGAGCATCGGGATACACTCTTCCCGTTTGAGGTGGTCCTCGGCGGCCTTTACGGCGGCCGCCCTCATCCTGTCCAGCAGGCGCCTGCCGCCGGACGCCTCCGCCCCGGGCATCCGGTGGAACAGGTCGCCGGCCGCCTGCCGGGCGGCCATCCAGACTATGCGGTCTGGGATGGACGCAACGGCCCCGCGTATCCGGTCATAGTTGACCGGGATGATCGAGTCGGCCAGGGCCGCCGTTGCGGATATCATCGCCTCATCAAAGACGCTGAGGCCTATATTGCCCGGCTCGACGTCGGCGACCGCCGCCCGGGCGGCCGCAAAGACCGCCGGCAGGCCCGGTTTTTTAGTCACCGTGCTGTATGCGGCCATGGAAGCTTCACTGGATGCCCGAGTGGCCGCATCCACCGCGTCGGCGATGGTGAGCGCAAAGGCCCCGGAAGTACCACCGGCCTTGGATCGGCGCCGTCGACTGGCCACGCGCGGGTGGGCGTGTTGTCCGAATAAATGGATATCGTATGCCATAGTTAGTTGCACAATTCCGTGCCGCTTCCGCAGACCGCATGCGGCCGCGGCCCGGTCGGCCCATCCGTGCAGCCCATCCGTGCGCATGGCGGGCAGACGGATGCCGTATTGACGGTATGCGGGGCTTTTCTGTCGACGTATGGCATCCCGGGGCGCAGACTGCCCATCCCCCTGAGGGGAGGGGCGCCGGCGCATGGGGCTCACGCGGCGGCCGCCCCCCGGCCACGTCCGGTCGGCCGGCGTCCGGGGAGGGGCGCATCGCCCTGACGGCCGCGTCCCCGATGTCCAGGTTGCGGTTGTAGGCGGCTATCTTGGTGGCGATCTCTATGATAGCGGTGTGCGGCTTGAGGGCCCTCACCGACTCGCCGAACACGCGCTTGAATGCCGATATCACTATCTCGACGATCCACCGCAGCCCGTACCCCACATCCTCCTTCCACGCCTTCTGGTTTGCCCGCCGCTCGCCCCTCGTCATGCGGTTGAGCTCCGTGTTGGTGCAGCCCCCGCGCCCCCCGAACTGCTCCAGCACGGCGAGGCCCCGGGCGCGGTCCACTCCCTTGGACCGGGCGTTGGCGTCTATGCAGATCCTGATCACGGGGGTGATGCCCAGCCTGGCCAGCAGCGAGAATATCTCCCTGGCATCATACCCGCCGTCCGCCCTCAGTTCCATGTGTATGCCCAGCCTGGCCAGCCTGTTGCGGATGCGCCTCAGCTTTTCACCCATCACGCCCTCCGCCCGCCGCAGCTCTTCCTCGTCCAGCACTATCTCCCCGGCCACATCCCGGGGCGCGCCATTCCCGGACATCCAGCGGTCCAGCAGCGTCTGGTTTGGGTCGGCCCGGCCGCCCGCCCTGGCGGGCATGCCGTCCAGCAGGAGGTTGGCGATGGGCTCCTTTAGCGGAATCCCCTCGCCGGTGTATTTTTTCATGAGGTTGTTCAGCAGGACGGGCAGGTGCGCCGCGTCCCCGCCGTTCATGTCAGACATGGCAAACGCCAGTATGCGCCGGGTGTCCAAATCCACCAGTATGTGCAGCTTGAAGAACCCCCGCCTTACGTTCCATTGCACGCGGATCCATTCGCCCCGGTTGAAGTTGGCCACCCCGGTGCTGTCCACCACCACGCGCAGCACGCCCTCCCTGAGGGTGAACTCGGGCTCGTCCTGGAACGCGGGCATCACGTTGCCCGCCCTCCTCCACATGGTGGAATAGTGGGGCGTGCGGCCGTCCCCCCAGGCCCCCGACAGCTGGCCCCAGTAGTCGCGGTAGCTCACGTCCATCACAATCCTGCCCAAGGCGATGGCCGCCATCATTGAGTCGGAGTACTGGAATGGGTGGCCCACCTTGCCCCGGTTTTGCTCTTTCAGGTCCCCTTCCCATCGGTGGCTGTACCGCACGGCCTTGGCCCTGCCCCGGGCCTTGTATGTGGCGTCGCGCTCGGCCCACGTCAGGTTGTGCCTTGCGCTGCGCCTTACGACCATGACGGGGTTGAAAAAGGATCGCGCTATATATGTTTCATTTTAAATATTTACAAAATAATATGCTTTATATTAGAGTATGAAACAACATTACGGAGCACAGGATCATCATTTCTTACCTAGGTGCAGATAGTTATGCAACAGTGTCCAGCGTACACACTCAACCCCTCGCCTGTTTGGAAAGCATGATCTTGGCACATCGCCAAACCCCCGCGTATCGGCAATGCCTGG
>JAGWAW010000136.1 GCA_021296165.1 Nitrosopumilaceae archaeon
GCCTTTCGGTCCCTAGCGGGCCTTGGCAGCGGGTGTGGGTTCATGATCATATTGTCGCAGATTTTTGGACAAGGCCCCGGGCCTCACAAGATTTTTAATTGCGGACCTGAAGCCATACAGCAAGCCCTTGTAGTATAGCCCGGTCTAGAATTCGGCCCTGTCACGGCTGAGACGCGTGTTCAAATCCCGCCAAGGGCGCCATTAATCTTTGAGGCGACGTAGTCGGCCGCCTCCGCGTCTGCCGCCGCTATAAACGACACCCTGGTGCCGTACCCCAGATCCGCGTCCAGCGGCCTCATGTCTGCGTCCAGTAGCAGCCCGCCGGCCTCCCTCACAAGCAGGTAGCCGGCGGCGATGTCCTGTATCCGGATCTTGTCCCGTATGTCCACAAAGGCGTCCATCAACCCCTCCGAGAATACGGCCATCTCCAGGGCGTTGGCGCCCATGTGTCGGATGTGCGCCGACTCGGTCAGGGGCCGCACCCGCTCCAGCAGCTCCGGCGTGGCGCCTGAGAGGTTCAGGCCCAGTATGGTGTAGCCCTCCTCCCCCCGGCCCGCCCGGATGCGGGAGCCGTCGGCAAAGGCCCCCTTACCCTTGACAGCCCAGTAGGTGCGGCCGGTGGCCAGGTTCTTTACCACTCCGGCGGTGATCTCCCCCAGGCTGTACCCCTCCGCGTATGCCAGCGAGCTGCAGTAGAACGGGAACCCCCTAACCGCGTTGGCCGTGCCGTCTATGGCATCCATCACGACGTACGGGCCGCCACCGGCTATCTCCACCCGGCCGCACTCCTCACCCAGAACCGTGCACGGGAATTCGACCTCCCGGAGATACTCCAGGACGGCCCCCTCGGCGGCCACGTCTATCGCCTTGCTTATGTCCCCCCCGGCCCCCCGGCCATAGTCCCCCCCGGCCGCGTCGGTGCCGGCCATTCCCCGCACGCTACGGTGTATGCGCTCGGAGGCCTCCCGCAGTATGTCCAGCGGCCGCATGCCGCTCCCCCTCCACACCATAATTAAAGTCGAGGGGGCGCCGCGGCGGCAATGCCGCCAAGGCATAATAGGCAGCCCCTACTGCTCTTGGCCGTGATAGGCAAGGACGACTCGGTGACCAGCAAGGAGGGCCTGAGCACCACCAGGACGGGCAGGAGCATCCTCAAGGAGGCCCTCTTCAAGTCCCGGGGATACAGGACGTTTGTCAAGTACAAGGAGGAGACCGCCAGACAGTTCCCGGACTTTGAGTCGCGGTTCGTCGAGGGCATGGTGCAGGCCCTCGAGTCCGACGGGGACCCCGTCGCCACCCAGCGGGAGTTCGCCCACGAGATAGGGACCGACAGGCTCATGGCCGACCCGGACCACATAGACGACACCCGGGCGCGGCTTCTGGAGCCGGACACCATGGCCGACCGCGTGCACCGCATACTCGACTCCAACTTCGTCAAGATGACCTTTCCGGTGTTCAACGCGCTCTTCGACGCGGCAAACCCCCACAGCGATCCGGCGCTGAAGCGGGACATGGTGGAGGGCCACATACTGGCCATCGACCTGAGCGAGCCGATGGACCGCATCGTGGACAGGGACGAGGACCTGGAGTATCTGGAGGACTACCGGCTGATGACCCCCTACATACTAGGGCTGGCCCGGACCAAGATATCCCGGGGCGGGGTGGCCGTGCTCAAGTCGTTCGAGGACGGGTTCCGCGATGCCCGGAGCGGGCAGTACATGGACGAGGAGCTCAAATCACACCCCGACCGCATGACCGAGGTGCAGATGGAGTACTCCTACAAGAAGTATCGGGCAGTCATGGGGACGGCCGGCGCCAACATGGCCATGGCCGAGCCGCCGCTCTCGGAGGCGTTCTACTCCGGCATGGCCCACGCCTCCGAGGCGGTGGGCTGCGGCAACGAGATCGAAGACTCGCTGCAGAACGGCTACGTGAAGGTGCCATCCTGGCCCCTCTACTACTCGGTTCTGTCGGGGGATGTGCACACAGGATTCGAGGCCACGCTGGAGCGGAGCCGGCAGTACCTGGAGAGGGCCCGGCTCTCGCTGAGGCTGCTCCCAGACGGCTTCACCCACTTGGAGTTCCTCAAGTTCCTGTTCATGACCGTGGAGCACTATACCGAGTTCTGGTACAACCGAATATCCAAGGCCGACCGGTGGCTGCAGTTCCAAAAGAGCATACCGGTGAGACGCAGTTGATGTGGTCCGAGAGGCACAGGCCCGGCACGCTCCGCGGGATGGTGGGCAACGAGGAGGCCCGCGCCCGGGTGGCCGAGTGGTTCGACGGGTGGAGCGCCAAGTCCAAGCCCCTGCTCCTGACAGGCCCGCCCGGCACCGGCAAGACCACCCTGGCGCACGCCGCGGCCCGCGCGCGCGGGTATGGCATGGTGGAGCTGAACGCCAGCGATGCCCGGAGCAAGTCCAGGCTCGCCGGCATACTGGACCCCATGCGGGAGAACCGGGCCCTGACCGGGCGCACCATGCTCTTCATAGACGAGGTGGACGGCATACACGGCCGCTCCGACTACGGCGGGGCGGCGGCGCTGCTGCAGTTTCTGAAGGCGGCAGATCTCCCGGTGGTGATGGCCTCCAACTCCGAGGATGCCGGCAAGATGAGGGAGATAGTCAAGGCGTCCGTACACGTGAGGTTTAGGCCCGTCCCGCCCCGGCTCCTGCGCATGTTCCTGGCCCGCATACTGGAGAGCGAGGGCGTCCGCCTGGGACCCGGCACCATAATACGCATTGTGTCGGAGGCCCGCGGCGACATCCGCTCCATGCTGAACAGGGCCCAGGCGCTGGCCGGCGGGCTGGACCCCCAGACCAAGACATCCGAGCCCGGCCCGGACATAGAGGAGGGCGTCACCTCGTTCTTCGGGGCCGGGTCGCCGCAGGAGGCCGCCGCCGTGCTGTACTCCATGTGGACCGACCCCCGCGAAAAGATCAACGCCATCTACTCCAGTATAGTGACCGCCGACCTGGACCCCGGCAGGAGGGCGCGCCTGCTGGAGGCCGTCTCCGAGGCCGACATGCTGCACGGCCGCATACTGTCCACGCAAGAGTGGAGGCTGCTGAGGTACCTCAACCCCATACTGGCGCGGACGTACGAGAAGGGCAAGCCTGTAAGATACGCCCGGTATAACCTGGACTTTAGGGTGCTGAACCGCATACGCTTTGACGGCTCCAAGATCCGGGCCCTCAACCGGCACCTGGGAAAGAGGCTGCACATGTCGGGCAGCGCGGTGGCCACCCTGGTGCTGCCATACTACATCAAGATGGTCGACGACGGCACCATACCTGGCGCCGAGGAGTTCGGAGACATAATAGCAAAGGAGGCCAAACTGCAATGAGCTGGGTCCGGCTGAACATGCGGTTTCCGGGAACATGTTTGGAGTGTGGAAAGAGGATCAAACTCGGGGAACAGGCCCTCTGGGCCCGGAGCGTGGGCGTAAAGCACATCGAGTGCGCAGAGCGGAGCGCCGGGCAGGGCCCCGACATAGCGTGTGCCGTGTGTGACGAGCCGGCCGGCTGCGGCACATGTGAGCTGGCCGACAGCTGCGACACCAAAAAGGTCTCGCAGCTGTGCATTTGCAAACGGTGTAACACCGGCGATGCCATGGCTGCATATGTGGCGGCCGTATCCAAAAAGTTTCCCGCCCTGCAGGGGCCGAGATAAGGCGGATCCCCGCACCACCAGCTAACCCAAATGTGTTAGTGACCGCACCAGACTAAGCAGCACATCTGGATGGTGTGGGGAAATTTAGGCACACCTACAGGCTGGTGAATACGGTTGTTATGGATTCGTTCATACAGATTGGGCATCACCTAAATTACACGCGCCCGGCGACACGCTGGGGTCTATGGCTCAGCCAGGTAGAGCATCGGACTTTTAATCCGGCTGTCGGGGGTTCGAATCCCCCTAGACCCGCCTATCCATCCACTGCGAACCCATCACCTCTTGTAGTATCGCTGCAGGTTGGCGGGATCTGCGGAGGGCGACATCCATCCGGCGCCACTGCCGTACCCCTCGCAGTTAGGCCTGCTGGAAACCGTCCGGCTGGGCACGAAGGGGAGGCTTGTTGGCAGGCCCTTCTTGTCGCCCTACGAGCTAAAGGCGGCGATAGCCGCAGCCCCCCAAGCGCACGGCGGATGACCAGTTAAAGGACTACGCTGCAGCCCGATATGGTCCGCCCCGGATAGCCAATGTCCCGTCCTAGAATGGTGGTCTCCAGCAGGCACCAGTATTTGACCGGAAAAATAGATGAGGATGATGTCATACAGGGGCCAGCGGAGTCTTTTCCAAAATAGGCGGACTGCTGTGGCCGGCACTGCGGGGCTGGAGGATTGCGGCGCCGCCCGCGCCGGCTCAGTTAATAATAAATAAGGG
>JAGWAW010000010.1 GCA_021296165.1 Nitrosopumilaceae archaeon
TTTGGCGGGTTTGGGACATACGTAAAGGGGTTAATTTCAGTGATTTATACGAGATAATTCAATTGTGAATATTCCCCACAGTATGCTGCACCGCCACATGCCACGCAGGCTGCATACCTGCCTGCACACGTTGCGGCTGCCCACCACAAAGCGCGCGGCCCTCTCGGAGTGGTTATTGGCCGACTCCAGATCGTACAGCACAAGTGTGAACGGGTTTGGCGCCGCCTCAGCCAGCCTTTGGCCGGATTTGGCGGTGTACTATCCTGCCATCTCCAGGGCCTGCTGCCTCCGTAGCGACTGAAATATGCGCAAGTTCCTCAAGATTACGGGTAGTAGCCGGAGCCGAACAGGTATCCGTCATGCTTGACAATCCAGGATGTCTTTAGTGACTCCAGCCCGGTCATGGGGTTGGAGAAGGTGTACTCCGACCATACTCCCTCCCCGTTCTCCAAACCGCGGAACTCCTCGAGCGAGACGGTGGAGTTGGTGAGTGTTACGGACGTGGTTCCAACCCTAGTGGGGTCTGAGCCGTGCGCTACCACCTTGAGGGTATCCGGATTCAGGACGAACGGATAGTACTCGCTCTGGGACGTGAAACCGTTTATGGTGTCAAAGGCCCCGTCGGGATTTAGGTTGTACTGGCGAATCATCTCTTCCACGATGCTTTGAACCTCGGATTCGGGGGTGACGGCCGTGCGGGCCGCAAAGATGTATCCGTCATACCATGTAACCCAAGCGCTCTCGTAGCGGAGGATGTTGCCCTGCGGGTCCGGAAACGGGTAGCTGAGCGGGATCGGCATGCCCGCATCTGCAATGACTTGTGCTAACTCGTTAGTGGGAATGGATGCCTTTGCCAACAGGGGCTCGACCGGAAAGCCAACAAATGGGGGGCTTGTGCTGTGGGCCAAGATAATATAGTCCGGACTTATGACCCAACCGACCACGTCTTGGTCGGGATTCTGAGCCATATCATTTATGGCAGCAAAGGCATTGGTGCCGTCGTTTCTATACATATCGACAAAGTCCTCTAAGAGGCCAATAACTTTCGTACTGGGGCTGGGCGGGTCGGCCGTCAACTCGGACGCTCCTACATCGCCGGCTTCGACCACCACCATGCCGCCGGCCCATGGGTGTACAGTGCAGCCGTACATGTAGGTGCCGGGGGTCTCGAACGTGAAGGTGAATTCCTCGCCGGGCAGCAGCCATCTGTCGAAGAGGCCGCCGGGCTCAGTGACGGTGTGCAGCACGGTGTCGCTGTTGGTCCAAGTTACGTCGGTTCCCGCCCCCACCGTCACGGTGTGCGGAACAAAGCAGTCGTTGGATTCAGCGCAGGCCGGAAAGAGCGCCCCCTCAGGCATGTCCACCGTGACGGAAGGCATCTGGACAGCATCTATGTACTCGGTGGTCATCTCGCACTCGGGCATATACTGTTCCAAGTTGACGCCCAAGGCCATGTCCATACCGGTTATGGTCTCGTCTAGATAGTCCGAGTATATGGTGCAGACGACGGTTATCACTAGGCGCGGCATATCGTCGGGCATCTCATCGCTGGCCATCGCTGTGGTGGGAGCGGCGATGCCCAAGGCGGCCAGCCCCAATATTGCCAACGCCATGCCGGGTGCCCTCATGCGGGCGCCCCCTTTTCCTGCGTATATAATCATGCTGGTTGGATTCTGGGGAATTATCGGATAGATACAGATTAAACACCATGTATGGTGTCCACATGAACAAACAACCCACGAAAGAAGACGGCCCAGAAGCGGCTAGATACAAGGACTTGTCCTGCTGGATCTGTTTGAGATGTTTCCCGACGACCAAACCGCCATGGCGTGGGTGGAGAGAAACGAATGGCCAGACGGCCGCAAGTGTCCCGGTGTGGGTACAGATAGATGCCAGCAAGTGAGCAGTGTATCTATATGACAATTCCCTCAACGTCGCAGGATTTACTTATATACTCCAAGTAGAATCTCAGGGAGACACAAATGCGACCAGCGAAGGTACTTCTAGTTATAATGGCGACGGGTGCGATGATCGGGACCGCGTATGCTGGAGATGCATATGCACAAATGCCAGACGAGGTGGAGGTTGCCCTACTGCTTCCCCTCACCGGGGAGCTCTCCTCGTTTGGCACTCAGCTGAACTACGCTGCGGAACTGGCGGCAGAGGACTTCAATGCGTACTTGGAGGAGAGCGGTGTCGCATGGCGTCTTGGAATAGTGTCTGAGGATACGGAGACAAACCCCGTCCGGGCTCTGGAGAAGGTACAGGCGCTGCATGCCCGAGGCATCGATGTCATAGTGGGCCCGGCCGGCTCGGCGCAGCTCTCCAGCATACTTGCCTATATCAACGACAACAACATGATCGCCATCTCCCCCAGCAGTACGGCACCGGCCTTGGCAATACCCGACGACGCGGCGTTCAGGACTGTCCCTGATGACTTCAATCAGGGAAGGGCCATCGGGGCCCTTCTGGAGCATGAGGGGATTGAGGCCGTCGTCCCGGTGTGGCGGGGGGAGGTGTACGGGGATGGTCTAGTGGATGCGGCCATGGCAGACTTTGAATCCCGAGGAGGCGCCGTGCATGAAGGCGTCAGATATAACCCCGAGTCCAGCGAATTCTCCGTAAGCGTGGCTGAGCTGGCCGACGCGGTCTCTGAAGTTGTGGAGGCGCATGGCGCCGACCAAACTGCAGTGTTGCTTGTGGCCTTTGACGAGGCGGTGCCGATATTACAGGTTGCCTCCACCTACGACATACTGGATGACGTCCGGTGGTTCGGCGGCGAGGCCGTCGCCCAGTCCACAGTTATAGCATCCGACGAGATAGCGTCTCGGTTTGCTGCGGATACTCATCTAACCACCGTCCAGCTGCTCTTGGATCCTGGTGACCGCGCCAGCTCGGTGAGCGAACGTACCAGAGAATGGCTGGGCAGTGAGCCCACCGCCTTTGTATATACGGCGTACGATGCCGTATGGCTGGCCGGACTGAGCATCTTGGAGTCGGGGAGCACCGACCCGGCCGACATCCGGGGCATACTACATCAGGTGGCCGCGTCATACTCGGGTGGCGCCCTCAGCTCCACCGATCTTAACGAGGCCGGGGACCTAGTACTGGCCAACTACGAGACTTGGCGGCTGGGTGAAGGCGACTGGGTGAGGGGCGTGTCGTACGACGGCCAGAGCGATGCTATTATGCTTGGCGGGGTGGCCGGTGATGTACTGGTAGGCTCGCTGCTACCGCTGACCGGCGGATACAGCTCCGTCGGCGTGCAGGTGGACGCGGCCACGCGGCTGGCCATAGATGACTTCAACGCGTATCTGGATGACAAGGGGGCCGAATGGCGGTTTGAACTGCTCCGCGAAGATAGTTCTTCCAACCCGGTGGTGTCTCTAGAAAAGATGCAGTCGCTCCACTCGCGGGGCGCCGACATAGTCTTCGGCCCGGCTGGTTCGGCCCGGGTCTCGTCCGTAAAGAACTACGTCGACACCAACAACATGGTGCTTCTCTCATGCTGTTCCACATCTCCGGCATTGAGCATACCCGGCGACCGCGTATTCCGGACAGTAGCCGACGACTTTAACCAGGGGATGGCATTAGGCAAGCTTCTGGAGAGCCGCGGAATGGCCGCCATCGTGCCACTGTGGATCGGTGACACGTACGGTGATGGACTCCGGGACGCGACTGTGGGAAACTTTGAGTCTCGGGGCGGCGTCTCCGATGAAGGCATAAGGTACAACCCCGACACGGTGGAGTTCTCAGTCACTGTGAGCGCGCTGGCCGACAGGGTGCAGGCCATGGCCGATACGCACGGCTCCGAGAGAGTAGGTGTAGTGGCGGTGGCATTTGACGAGATAGTCCCAATACTGCAGGCGGCCGGTAGCTACGGCATACTTGGAGAGGTGGGATGGTTTGGTTCGGAGACCGTCGCCCAGTCGACGCCCATTGTGGAAGACCCGTTGGCATTGCAGTTCTCCGAGCAGGTCGGGTTTACGGCAGTTCAGTTACTGCTGAGCACCGGACAAAAGGCAGAGTATGTCCGCGACAGTCTGGCCGACGAGCTGGGCAATTCGCCGGATGCCTTTGTATATACGGGGTATGATGCGGTCTGGCTTGCGGGCCTCTCCATAGAGGCTGCCAGAAGCGCCGACCCCGCTGATATGGTGTCGGTGCTGCCCGACGTGGCGGCTGGCTACAAGGGCGGGGCTCTCAGCTCCACCGAACTGAATGGGAACGGCGACTTGGCCACGGCCAACTATGAGATATGGAGCGTTGCCGACGGCGCTTGGGAGAAGGAGTCGGTATTTGACATCAAACAGGACACCATAACGCTGGTGGATGCCGTGCCGATGGTGGATGGCACCGAGTTTGCACCATCACATGCCATGCAGGGTGGTTCGATCCAGAGCATGTACACCAACCCCCAGGCGGCCACGCTGATAATCGAGATTGAGGCAACCGAGGATGGGATGTTGGAAATCACGCTCCCACGGGATCTGGTGGACTCTCAAACCGCCGACGGCGCCGATACCGCATTCTTTGTGCTGGTCGACGGCGAGGAGATCATGCACGAGGAGACCGAGACGACCGACGACTCTAGGATGCTGACCATAGAATTCCCAGTGGGCGCAGAGCAGGTGGCGATTGTGGGAACCTCGGCGGCCGTTCCAGAATTCGGCGAGATCGGAATGGTGGTGTTGGCTGCCGGACTGATTGCCATAGTATTCTTCTCCATCAGGTATAGGCTGGTCGCCGGATCCCCGCTCCTCAGGGCAGACTGACCGGCATCGGACACCCGTACTGCGACTTCTATTCGTTTTGTCTCTGCCGGTCTGGCCTGCCGGGCAAGTTCCCTGGTGCCCGCCGCTCCGCCCTAACGCGTGTCTGAATACTCAGTCACCATACCTGCCGCAGTATGATGAATACGAAATAGTCACCATGCAGTACTGGAATGGCGTGGTATGGATTTGTAGGATACGGTACATTTAATAACCTGTACCTCATAGGTATACCATGAGAAAGAGGAATGGACCCAAGGCATCTCTCATATACCTGCACAGGCCCGTCGTATCCACCAAGGCGATGCCGGCGGACTGCTCGGTGTGCGGACGCGGCCTGGCGGAGGGCTACGCAGTCACGGCTAGGGCGCTGCCTGGCGTGGGAGTCCGACTCTTCTGCCACGCGCACTGTCCATGATACCGCTACCGGATACAGTGTAAAGGCGGCCTGCCTATCACGCCTGCCGCTCAAACAGGACGTCGTGGTAGGCAGCCGGCACCATCATCCGATGCCGCCTCAGCAACTCCTGTACCGACGAGTCCATCACGTACGTGTCGGCGCGGTCGTCAACGTCCCGGACGCTCCTTCCCATACCCTGTAGCAGCTTTACTATTGTCTGGTATATGTACCAGCCCCGGTCCGCCCTGTTCTTAGCCGCGACGCGACTGTCGCCTAGGTACGGATATGGGCACTTTTCTATTATCTGGAACCTGGAGAGGTCTCCCTTCAGGTCGATGCCCTGCCACAGCGAGGAGGACAGCAGGACGCCGTTGGGCGTCGACTCATGCGCGGCCAGAACCTCCCCCAGGCTGGTGTTGTCCTTGTTTTTGCTGTGGGCAACCTCGATACGGCGGGCCTGCTGCCGACTGAGCCTCTTGAGCAGGTTGTAGCACCTGGCCTTGGAGGATGTCAGTATGAGGCCCCGGGAATCCTGATGTGCAGCCATTATGCCGTCTATGGCATTCGCCACCCTGATCTCGTCGGACTCGGGGGACCGGCTGCTCAGGCGCGCCACGTTCCTGAACTCCACCATCCTGTTCTCGGCGGGGAACGGGGATTTGGGCACGTCTATGAGTACGCAGTTCTCGATTCCAATGCTTTTGGAGAAGTTGTCCTTGTCTATGGTGGCGGACATGAACACCTGTATCTCCGAATCAAGGAGGTCGCGGGTGTATTCGGAGATGTCCAGCGGCACCGCCGATATCCGGCTGAGGTTGCCCTGCGCGTCAAACTCCGGCTCCTGCATGATAAAGTTGTCCCTGTCGCGCCTAACGTCCCGGAGCGCGTTGACCACCCCGTCCAGGCGCCTATCCAGGCGCCTTGTGCGCATCATGTCGGCCGCGGTGACCGGGTCAGGTTTTCTTCTGATCAGCTCGGCGTAGGCGTCCTTGAGCGAGCCAAGCAGGTCCAGCATGCCCTGGACGGACTCGATGTCGAACCGTCTCTGGTCCAAACCCGTCTCCGCAAGGTAGCCACCGGGTATGTCATACCCAACGAACCTGACCACCTCGTTCTCTATGGTGTGCGCCTCATCAAAGATGGCGACATGGCGATCGATGCCGGCGGCATCGCCCTGGAATTTTTTCAGGTAAAAATAAAGCGCATAGTTGAGTATCGTCCGGGGGCGGGCCAGCCCCTCCTCCTTCTGCTTGTAGTACACGCACTGCCCGTCCGGGTTGGGTGCCTTGAAATCGCAGGTGGCGACCACCTTGCCACCCTTCTTTGTCACGCACTGGCCCTTCTCGCACGTCAAACCCTTTTGGAGAGCCCGGCGCTTCTCCCCTATGCCCTCTTTCTTCATCAGCTGGCGGCACTCGAAGTTGGACTTGCCCTTTATTACGGCCATCTCCGGAAAGTCCTTGATGTACTGGTCCTGCAGCTGCTTGGTGGATGTGACTATGAAGGCGTTGCCCAGTGCGTCGGCTAGGGCGCCGGCGATGTGGCTCTTGCCGCTTCCGGTGGGCGCCGACACTATGAATCTCTTGTAGCCGGACTTGAGCAGCGTCTCCATCCTGTCCAGGATGAATCGCTGACTCTCCCGGGGCGTTGTGCCCCTTTTGAAGTGGGAGACGAGCATGCCGCAGCGTTGCAGGGTGCGGGATATAACTCCACGGCGCCCGTCCGTAAACGGGCCCGCTAATTCTTTATAGCCTGCGTGGAGAGGTGTGCTGCGTTGCTGACGATACGGTGCGGGGATGTGATGGCCATCCGGAACGAACTGGCGGTGTATGTCTCCGACCAGGTGGGCGCCGTTCCGATGCTAAAGAACACCGAGTTCGTACTCACGCCTGTGGACGACGACGAGCAGCTGGACAAGAAGCTGGCCGTGACGGCCATCCTGGAGTATCTGGAGTCGATGGGGGAGCGCCGTCACTTTGACGTAGTCGCCGCCGGGGACATCATATTCATCAAGTCTCTGGGCGGCCACGTCATAGAGCGGGAGTCGCGGCCCAATCAGGGGATGTATGCGTGCCCCCACTGCGGATTTCTCACCCAGTATGAGACCGAGCACAACACGCACATGAAGATTCACTATCTGTAGGGTGCGCCGACTGAGGGGCCGCGGCGTTGCACGGTCATTGGGGACCGGCGCTGGTGCCATACTCGGCCAGGGCCTTCTCTATGTCGCCACACTCCTTGATCTTCTCAACGAGGCCGGGCTCGTCGATCTCATAGCAGTTTAGGAATCTCTGTTCGTCCACAAAGAAGAGCAGTGCGACGCCCTTGTATATGCAGTGGTAAATGCGCTCGGTCTCCATCATCTCTGGCCGGATCTTCGGTCCGTCCTTGTCCACTGTAACGGCATCGCCCAACGAGAGGAGATCTCCGGAGCGGTCTATTTTTGCGTTGGCAGGCGCCGGGTGTACACGTGTATGTCTCCGGCGAGTACGGGCCGGTTCCGACAGCCGCCTCGGTGTATGGGTGGTGTATATCTGGCGGGTGTGCCGCCGATTCCGCCTCTGTAGCTGGTACTGATCCCCGTCCGTCCAGCGCGGGTCCAATGGCGTGCTGCTGGAGAATCCGTACTGGAGCAGGGTGGACGTGAATTCGGAGACGCGGTACGCAATTCGGAATCATACGGCGCCCCGCCCAGCCGGCCGCGTCCCCCTGAAATAGTCGGCATCCCTTCGGCAGGACGGCCTGGCTGACCGCCCCGCAGGTAACATACCGGTTTTGCGTACAGGTTCGGGTACTGATGCGTATGCAGTATTATAACGGGACGCTTGGCAGCATATCGGCATGTCGGAGGAGAGGGCCATACTCCACGTGGACTTTGACCATTTTTACGCGCAGTGTGAGGAGATTCGGCAGCCTAGCCTGCGCGCGCTGCCGGTGTGCGTCTGCATATACTCGGATCGTGGGGGGGATAGCGGGGCAGTGGCCACCGCCAATTATCTCGCCCGGAAGTTCGGCGCAAAGTCCGGCCTGTCCATATCCAGGGCGAAGCGTCTTCTGGAGGGCACCGACGCCCGGTTCATACCGGTGGACTTTGAACACTACTCAGACGTGTCAGAGAAGGCCATGGCCATAATGGAGGGGTATGCGGACGTGTTCGAGTATGTGGGCCGCGACGAGGCGTATCTGGACGTCACCGAGCGGACGGGCGGCAGCCTGAAGACGGCGGCGCACCTGGCCCAGCAGATAAAGAACGGGATACGCGAGTCTTTGCGCCTGACCTGCTCGGCGGGGGTCTCGCGCAACAAGCTGGTGTCAAAGATCGCCTCCGGTTACAAGAAGCCCGACGGCCTTACGGTGGTGGGGGCCGGATCCGAGGAGTCGTTCTTGGACGGTCTCACACTACGGAACATTCCGGGCATAGGCGGCAAGACCGCCAAGAGGTTGGGCGCGGCGGGGATGACCACAGTGGCTGCTGTGCGCGCCGCCGACGTGTTTGACCTGCAGAGGACGTTCGGCAGGAAGACTGGGACATACGTCTACAATTCGGTGCGCGGAATAAACGAGGATCCGGTCCATGAGAGGCCACCGAGCGTGCAGTTCAGCAAGATTGTGACACTGAAGCGGAATACTACAGATCCGAACGAGTTGGCCGAGGCCCTGCGGGGGGTGTGCGGTAGCCTGCACAGTACGCTGGACGAACGGGACATGCGGTTCCGGCTGGTGGGAATACAATTTGTCCACGCGGATCTCTCCATCCGGACGCGCTCCAGAACACTACGCAACCACGCGGCCAGCTTGGAGAAGCTGCAGGAGGTGTCAGAACAGCTGCTGGCCGGGGCCCTCAAAGATACGATCCCGCCGGTTAGGCGGCTGGGCGTCAAGGTGTCGGACCTGACCGAGGCGGTCGGCCAGCAGGCCATATCCAACTACTTTTGAGGACCGGCCCGCTTCATTCTCCTGGTCTCTATGGCCATCACCACAAACAGGAACGCAAAGAGCCAAGGCAAAAACATTATCTCGCCGGCCACCGAGTGGAACTCCTCCCATCTTTGGGGATCGGCGGTGACCTTGAGGGCGTACCATGACAGGGCGAATATACGAATCATGTTTATCACCACCGTCCCCAGTATCCCAATCCCGAAATAGAGCAGCTTGCGGTCGGGGCGTATGTTCATTTTCAGGAGAAAGGCTCCCATCACCAGCGAGTATATTATGATGCTATGCACTCCCGCCGAGGGCCAAAAGACCTGCAGCACCATGGGGCCGTGGTCACCCCTCAAAAACATGATGTTGTCCCGGCCGGTGGCTGTCCCCAGATCAAACAGTCCTATCAGCCACACGTTGGTCTGCACCATGTATGGCACCACGTACTGGAGCGGGCCCAGCGTATCATACGGAAAGAACGCGTCCAGCGAGAGTATGACGGCGCTCCCCCCCAAGAATATAGGTGCGGCCGGAGCTATTCGCACCCACCTCTTTCCAAAGTATATGGCAAGCACCGCTGCCAGGAACGAGGACATCACGACATAGTCCCATAGCCATACCCACGAGTATACGAGCTGCACGCCGAAATCCTCGGCGGAGGCGACCAGTGCGTCGTGGAAGCCGGCCTCGGCGGCGGCCAGGTACACCATGGCGGCGGCGGCCAGGGGCACGGACATCCACACCCTGCGGGCGCTCGGCGCCAGCCGAAGCCCCACCAGCTCGGCTGCCATAAACGCCAAGGCGAACAGGAACCCTCCCCTGCCTTGGTTCCAGCTCAGACTGAGACTGTCCGGATATGCGGCCAGGGCAAAGACGATGGGACCGGCGGCCACCGCCAGTCCCATGATCATTGTGCGGTGCACGGCTCATCCGGGGTGCGGTTCTAATAAAAACCAGGTGAGGGTTGGGCACGGCGGCTAAAAGTCCGTAATACTTCTCTGGAATATGGTGCGGCCCACCCCCGGCTGGCCCAGCCACTCCTTTTTGGATATGGTGAGGCGGCGGCACGCCGTGTCCATGGCTCCGAGGGGGGTGTCGGGGAACTCCGGACGCCCCCTCAGGGCAGAGCGCACGCCCTCGCGCACCTGCCACACCCCCACCGGAATGGAGTAGTCGGGGCTTATCTCCCGGAGGACTATGGCGGCGGCCTGCCGCTGGCACGCGTCCAGGTATTCGGCGACGGCAAGCCTGGCCGCAAAGTACGCTCCGGCGGTCTCCGGATATCCGCGGAATCCACAGGCATCCTCAAAGTCAGATCCGAAGGCCGGCCTGCCTCCGCTGTACCACGCTTCCGCAAACCCAAAGGCCCACCTTCGTGGCCACAGCACCACGGCGTACGAGTTGCCTAGGTGGGCGAACCAGAAGACGCGGCACGAGTCCAGCAGGGGGTAGTCTAGGATGTCGCCGACCAGACTCTTGGATATGGTGTTGTCGGTGGCGGTAATACTCCACTTGGTGGGCACCAGGCGCCTCGCCCTACCGAACATTCCTACGCTGAAACACCTCTGGATCCGGGAGATCTCTGTCCCGGAGCGATACAGGTGCAGCACGGCGTCGGCGGCGCCCATGTCGGAGTCATAGTGGCACCTCTCTATCTGGCGGTGGGGCGCGACGTTGGAGAACCGCGACTCCCTTATGCTGCCCACCGGCCCGAATGGGGCGCTGTGCCCGTCGGCGAGCTCGGACGCGGTTATTCTTCCAGAGAAGGTAATGTCCGCGTCGGCGGGGCCGCTTCCCATCGCTACGTCTTGGAGCTGCGTCACGTATCGGGAAGGGGAGTCGCCCACCGGCACCTTCTTGACGCCACGCACCAGCCCCAAACGGTACGAGACTATCTCCTGCAGGCTGCGGCCGGACCACTCCTCGGGCGAGTCCAGTATGGATGTGTCGCCGAATCTGGGGGGTACCATTGGGCCGGCTAGAACATTGGGGTATCCGGCCGAGCCCACGAAGACAGACGGGGGACTGGCCCCCAGAATGTGGTCGTCGGCGTACAGGCCGGGCGCCGACGCCATCATGCGATTCCATCTCTCCAAGGCCTCTGCTCTGGCCTCCCTGGCT
The DNA here is from genome assembly GCA_021296165.1 of Nitrosopumilaceae archaeon. Taxonomy (GTDB): domain Archaea; phylum Thermoproteota; class Nitrososphaeria; order Nitrososphaerales; family Nitrosopumilaceae; genus VYCS01. Next base: position 11,218 of record JAGWAW010000010.1, read on the forward strand.
GTGGTCGCCATAGCGCGCAGATCCCTATCTCAAGGAACACTCGGTCTTTAGCGAGCGATCGGTCGTGTATATGGTCACCACCAGCACCGCCAGCGCCGCGGCCCTGACGGGTATCTCGTAGTTGGTGAGAAACGAGGCGGCGGCAATTCCGGTGCTTCCGAACGTCGATATTATGGCAAAGCCCAGCGGTCCGCAGCTGCATGCCCCGGCAGCCGCCCCGACCAGGGATCCCAGCACACCACCGCTTGTCTTGGAGCCGCCGCCCCGCAGCAGCACCATGCGGTATACGTTCATCGGTATCACAAGACCCGACAGGATGGATATGGCCAGTATGAGGGCGAATCCGGCCTCTGTTCCGGGTGGTATGTGCCCTATCACGTACGGTTCCAGAAACAGAAACTCCGAGAGTACCAGCATTCCAAAAAGCATCGCGCCGGTTATGGCAACGGCCATGGCAACGTACCGTACTCCAAACACCGTGCGCACGGTAACCAACATGCTTCTATGTATGCCGCCGAGCAAATATGAGTTGCGCCGCGCGCAGAGCATGATGCCGCTGGGAACCCGGCGGTATGCAGGCGCGGCGGCTTGCGGTCTGGGGCGCGTTGGCGGACACGCCGGGGCGGATGCATGATGCTGAATCCCGCACGCCGAAAAGCTCCTTTCTAAATTTATATGGGCTGGGCGGCTTGTGTATGGCATGACCAAAGTATACTGCGACAAGTGCAACGACGTCTTTGGGTCTAGGGAAAAGTTCGACAGGCACGTGGAGTCTGTCCACGGCGAGTCTGGCTGCGGCGTCTGCATCATCGATGCGGCGCTGTCCAAGATTGCCGGTTTCTTTAAGAAGTAGGCATGTTCCCACCCGTCCACATATTTTCAATCCCTGGGCTGGCGGTCTGTCAACGTCTAGAAGATGTTTATCAGATGTCGATGGAGTCCTTTAGTCCCTTGTAGCGGTTCCGGATGGTGACCTCGGTCACATGGGCCGCATTTGCAATGTTCCGCTGCGTTTGGTTGTCGCCGCACTTGACGCAGGCCAAGTAGAGGGCCGCTGCGGCCAGGCCCATGGGATCCTTGCCCGCCGACACCTCCTTCTCCTGGGCAATCTCCAAGGCCCGGATCGCGTACCTTTTTGTCTTCTCCTCTACGTCAAGATGGCTGGCTATCCTTGACACGCACAGTACCGGATCCGGCACCGGCATACGCAGGTCCAGCTCCTTGACTAGCAGCCTGTAGCATCTAGCAATGTCCTTCTTTTTGATGTTGGATGCCTCCTCGACGTCCTTTATGTTGCGGGCCGTTCCGGTGTCGCGGCACGCTACAAAGAGGGCCGATGCCATCAGGGCAGATATGGATCTGCCGCGCACGAGCCCCTTATCCAAGGCCTTTCTGTATATGTATGCGGCGTTCTCTATGACCGCGTCTGAGAGGGACATCTTATCCTTGAGCCGATTCAGCTCGCTGAACGCCTGTCTAAAGTTTCGGTCAACCGGCTCGTGCACCTGGCTCCTGTTGTCCCAAGTCCTCAGGCGCTCTATGGTGTTCTTCATGGTGGATGTAAGGGGGCGGCCGGTGGAGTCCTTGTTTATGGGGCTTATGACGGTGGACAGCCCCATGTCATGCATGCTCAAGGAGGTGGGGGCTCCGGTTCGGGCGCGGTCGCCGCGCTCGTCGTGGGTGAATGCGCGCCATTCCGGACCCGACTCCTGTATCCTCTCTGTTATGACATACCCGCAGTTGGCGCAGTAGATCTCGCCGGATTCGTTATCCATTATGATCTTGTTCTGCCCGCACCTGCTGCATGATGCACCATGTTTCATCGCAGTCATCACCTTGTTGTCTACAAAAGGTACATATAAATCCAAACCTTTTTTTAATACCTAATCGCGGCGTCCGCCTCACAAATGGACCCGGATCCCCAATGTTCCTAGGTATGGCTGGAGTGGGCCGGGTGAAGACTTTGAGGCAGGTTCCCGGTTTCTTGATCAAATACACTATACGCAGTCGGTGGGCGGCCACGTGCAGCCGGCCGGTGGTCGGACCGGGGGATGTATGGAGTATATGGCCCGTGCCCACGCACTGCACACGCGGCGCCCCGCGGGCAGTTTGGGCGCGTCTGCCACCATGCCGGAGTATGTCTCGACACCATCGGGCATCTGGAACATCTCAATACGGCTGGGAGTGCGCACCCGGCCACTTCATGTTCTGGGTCTGGTTTCAACGTGGTGCGGATGCCTCGGTCTTGCCAGCGGCGCAGAGCAGCATCAATTGGCAACGTATGGTAGTGTGCGGCGCCGACGTGTACAGCGCGCCTAAAATTAGCGGAGTGGCTGGGCGTGTATGACTGGGGCATAGTTCAAATTATATTGATCCGGTATGCGGAACGAGCGTTGAATGGACCGGATCTGCTGTTGCTAGTTGAAGATGTGATAGGGCTTGACTCGAGGATGCGGTTTGCGGCAGTCATAGACAACAATGGCAACATTAGAGAGGCCATCATGAAGGCCGGTAAGACCAGCCTAAAGTCGCAGAAGGAGGAGGAGCACTTTTGCAAGCAGGTGGCACAGCGCCGTAAGATGCGGAGGGAATTTGATGTCAGCCTGGGCAAGGTCCGGTACGTCCACGTAGAGCGCGAGAAGGTGACTCAGATGGTGGTATACACCTCACGCAACATCATCTACTTTACAATGGAGCCGGAGATGCCCATTGAGGAGAAACTCATGCTGGTCACAAAAATCAAGACCATGGCCTCGGCCCTCTGAATAGAGGGTCTCAGTGTGGTTTGGTGCTGGAATTTCCTGTGGGGTGTTCATCTCTCAAGCACACCTCAGTTCATCGCCAAACCCCACACGGCAAACCGTTTATACCACCCTGTGCCACTATGTACCATTGGACAGCTGCGACATACGACTGACTGCCTACAAAGGTGGTAGATCGTTTCAGGAGTGCCGGGAGGCGGCAGCCGCTTTGGTTCCAGATCTCTCGGCGCGTATAGACGGGCTCGGGAGCCTGACGTGGGATCGCGTCATGGAGGCGTCCGAGTACGACGCGGTGGTGTACAAGCTTGTTCTAAAGTACCTCCGCCAGAAGGGATACGACATAGGCAGCCACTCACGCCAGTCAGTTCGGCCTGCATGAGGCCATGCGGCGGGCCAGTAGGAAGGGTGTCGCCAGCAGCACGGGTATGGAGACGGCTATGAACAGCGTCTGCATCTGGGCCAGCACCACGCTCAGGGCTATGCCGCCGGCGGCTCCCAGGAATACGGAGGATGCGGCTCCGGCGCATGTGGGGCATGCCACGAAGAGGCCGGTTATGGCCCCCAGGGTCCCGGCGCCACGGGCCCCTCCGGACACGCTGTAGGCGGCCGCAGCCAAGGCCGCGTTCAGCGCCACCAGGTACGAGACTGAGATCTGCAGCACAAGATTGATCGGTATGATCTGCAGGCCGACATGGTGGGTCACGTACACCAATATGGTGGGCATGTACCCTATGTCGCCGCAGCAGGGGGAGATGAACGCAGAGGGTATCTGAGCGCCGTAGTGCTCTTCAAAGTCCACCCCCGGCTGGTACACCATGGTTCCGGAGGCCAGCGAGAAAATTATCCCGTACACGGCAAAGACTGACACAAACACGACCCGGGAGCGTCCGTTCCAGACGGCTCCTGCCATGGTGGCCAGCAGCCCCCCGCCGCGCGCCGAGTCCTGGCGCATGATGTACATTCCCCAGGCAATCATCCCTAGGCAGGCCAGCAGCAGCACGTAGAACATCTGGGAGAGCCAAAGTATGGAGTCTACGGCTTGGGGGGTGAGTGTCTCGGGGCTCTGGTACCTGTGGTACCAGACGAACAGCGCCGCCACCAGCGCCAAGCCCCCCGCCACCAGCGCAACTCCCCGTCCCATGGAGCGGGACGGGGGCTGAGAGATTAATTCCTATCTAGTATGTGGGGGGCCAGCGCGTACACTATGGCGATTATCTCTAGCCGGCCGAATATCATCATCATGGAGAGTATGACTTTGGTGTGGGGGGAGGTGTCAAAGTCTATGGTGCCCGCCGAGAGGCCGCCGGTGGTTATGACGCCCACTGCGTCAAAGTATGCCGTGTCCGGGGGTGCTCCCTCAAACTCTACCAAGTATGCGCCGCACAGTATGGACATGGCGGGGAACGCCGCCACTATGATCAGGGTGGATTTTACATTTCGGAGCACGTCGGCGCTCACGCGGCCGGAGCGCCACCTTTGGGGCACTCGTAGAGCGTCGGCCAGGCGCCCATTCAGGGGTATCCGCGCCGCGTCGGATATGTGGAACAGCCTGAATACCTTGATGCCGCCGGCGGTGGAGAAGCCGCACCCGCCTATGAACATGAGTATCATCAGTATGTACTGGCCGGGGACGTTCAGCGTCTCCAAGGTGGAGGGTTGTAGGCCGGCGGTAGTGCTGGCCGATACGGGGTAGAATATGCCTTCTATAGTACTGGTGCCGCCCAGCCACACGAAGAGCAGTATGGCGGTGGCCAGTATGGCTAGGTATACTAGAATCTCCTTGCCCAGCGTGGCCTTGCGAAATTTTTTGCTCACGAGGGTGTGGTGAAGCATAAACGGCATGGCACCCAGTATCATGGCTACCATCAGGACTGTCTGCTTGGGCCAAGCCATGTCCTTCAGTATGCCGGAGTCTGGTACAAAGCCGCCAGTGGCCAAGGTGCTCATGGCCAGCGATATGTCGTCCAGTATGTCGTTGTCTCCAAGCAGGTACAACGCGGCGGCCACGACCGCCACGTACAGTGCGAATATTACCGTGATGGTCCCGAAGAGCTCGCGCAGGTGCAGCTCTCTGCCGGATATGAAACCACGCATGGTTTCCAGCTCCCGGCTGGGGTAGAAGGCCGTGAGTACCAGGTATATGAAACTCATCCCGCCCACCATCTGGGTGTAGCTTCGGTAGAAGGTGAAGCTCTGGGGGAGGTCCTCGGGCGTCTGGTAGAGGGATATGCCGCCGGTGGTAAACCCCGCGGCGCTGGAGAAGAAGGCGTTGGCAAACGTCTCCGTCAAATCACCGCTCTCCGGAGAGAGGGGGGGTATGTACAGGTAGGGTATGGTCCCAAAGAGTGAGAGCAGGAAGAGGCTGGCGAATATTACAATTGACGCTTGGCGCAGATTCATCCTGGCCTTCTCGCCGTACGAGTTCAGGAAGAATCCTGTCACCAGAAGCAGCACCATGGTAAGGTAGATGCCCGTCGCCGTGATCGGGTCGCCCATGAAGGTGGCCACCAAGGCCGGCAGCAGCAGCAGTATCCCAGCGAACTGCATGACAAAGCCCAGGTTTCCCAAGACGGCCTTTCCGGGGGGGCTCAACTGCCGGGGTATGGAGACGATGGCCGACTGTGCCCTCTTGAGTATGTCATCCTCGTATACTATGCCCAGCGCCTTCTCGTGGCCGTTCACCACGGGCAGCTTGGCGTGCTTTGTCTTGTGCATCATGGTGAGCGCCTCCCGGAGCTTCTTCTTCTCACCTATGATGACCGGATTCTTCGTCATGACGCTCTCCAGCTTGGTGGTTTCGGCGTATACGGTGGTGTCCCCCACCTTGTCCAGTATGTCCTTGTCGGTCACTATGCCCACCACCTTGTCATGGTGGGTCACTATGATCTCGTCGCGGGCGTGGCCTCGGAGGTTTTCGGCCGCCTCGCTGGTGGGTGTATCCTTGTCCATTATCAGCACATCCCTGACCATGCAGGTGGTGACCGACTGTTCCATCTTGTACTTGGGGGACTTTCCCGGAGCCGCCGAATCCGCGGACATACCTTGGCCGGGTACGGCTGGCGTAAAACCGTTTGGAACCGCCACGCGGACGGCGATCCTACGCGTCCAGGTGCCTGCGGACGGTCTCCACCTTCCCGGCGGCGGTGTCCTGCTTGTCCAGCCTGGAGTCTATCTTGAGCGTGGCGCTCACCCGGGCCACGCCCAGATTATGCAACGTCGCTATCATGGTCTCGGCGGCCTCCAGCACCGTCCTGATGTCCTCCGACTCCAGTATGGTTCCCATGGCATTGAGGTGGCACTTGAGACCCTTGGTGTCCGACACGGACTCTAGGGCCCGGGCCACATAGAATGAGACGCCGGTCCGCCCAGTGCCCACCGGCACTACGCTGATCTCGGCCATCACCATTTGGACACAATGCGAAAGTCCCGCCTTTAAGTTGGCGCCGCTAGGGCCGGTCCGTCTTAGTGCTGGATAACGGTCGTGTATGGCCGGCGTGGATGATCATTCGTTTGGCTGTGGACCGGACTTTCAGACCCCATCGCCGGGCGCAAAACATGACTATCGTCGGCGGTCGGTTTTTGGCCACTACCACACCCCGACGGCGCCTGGGGATTTTGCAGGTGTGGAAGAGACCGGGAAGGATCAGAGGAAGTAGTATCTGTCATGGACTGCTGCCGGTACGGAAAAATGAGTATGGCGCGCTCGCTCATGACACCGTGAGGGGAACGCCGGCTGTGGAGCCCAGCCGGTCGCTCTATGGGTCTGGTGCAATGTGCAGTCGGTCGTTTGGCCGGCTGAGGAGGGTTGGCCGGCGGTGTCATTTGCAGGCAATTGTTGGGTGGGGTGATGGGCATACCGGCGGCTCTGGTCGGATCCGGCACCCGGCCCCGGACCGTAGTTGCCTTTCAGTCCCCGGCTGGCTTCTTGACCTCGGTTTTTGTACCGCCCCGGCGTCGGCGCCTGGCCCCAAAGCTAACCAGTATCAGGAGGAACCCCACTCCGACCAGCATCCCGGCCAGGATGCCCATGTCGTCGTTCTGCTGTTGCTGTATCATCAGCTCCAGAACTTCCTCGTCGGTCATGTTAGGGTGGCTGGTGGGCATCGTGGAACCCAGTATGGCCGAGATGACCATGCCTGCCACCAGCAGCGCCCCGCCGCCAGCCAAGATTCTCTTGTCTACCAGCATTGATATGATATTGCCACGCCATTGTATATACCCTCTGTGGGGGCTGGCTCCTCGGTGTGGCGGTGGGTCGACCCGTGAAGTGCATTCCCGGACCCTCCTGCCTATTCTGATTGGAAGGCGGCCGTGCGCCGCTGGCCCGCGCTTGTCTGAGACGGACTTGGGGGCTAACCCTGTGGTGCAGCTAAGCCATAAGTGCCCTACAGATCCTACCGGGCACTCAAAAGTAAGATCGGGATG